>JAOUDF010000107.1 GCA_029859385.1 Nitrospirota bacterium | reverse complement strand
AGGCCCTCATGGAGCGGGTACCGCCCATGGTGCGCGGTATCGCCAAACAGGCGGTGGAGAAGTATGCGCGGGAGAAGGGTTTCTCCGAGGTGACAAAGGAAATCCTGATGGCGGCCCGCTCCAATATGGGGATGGGCGGAAGGCCTCAATAATGCTGCACCCTTACACTGAGCTTCGTTTTGTCAACGACCAGATCGGGCACGGCATCTTTGCCACCCGGTTTATCCCCAGGGGCACGGTGATCTGGGTGCAGGACAACTTCGACCGGGTCCACACCGAGGCCGAGGTCCGCGCCATGGAGCCGGTCTATCAGGATATCCTCGAAAAGTACAGCTTCCGCGACTGCCAGGGCCGCTGGGTCTTCTGCTGGGACAACACCCGCTTCATCAACCACAGCTTCAACCCCAACTGCATCGCCACGCCGTACCAGTTCGAGCTGGCCGTTGAGGACATCGAGGCGGGGCAGGAGATTACCAACGACTACGGCTTCTTCAACATCATCGAGCCTTTCGACTGTTTTCCCGAAGAGGGGAGCGACCGGACCTGCGTGATGCCCGACGACTTGCTGCGCTGTGCGGAAGAGTGGGACACAAGACTGGCGGCGGCCTTTACCCGGTTCGACAAGGTGGAACAGCCGCTGTCTGGGCTTATCAAGCCTGAATTTATGGACAAGGCCCGGGCGATTGCCCGGGGAGAGATAGAGCACGATTCGATACGGACCTGTTATTATGAGAAGGCAGGCTGAAGACTGAAGGTCGAAGGTACAGGCCTGAAAGACTGGTCTTCCCTTCAGTCTTCAGCCTTCAGTCTATTAACCTGTAGTTCCAAGGAGAAAGACAATGCAGCGTTGGATTTGTACGATTTGTGAATATACCTATGACCCTGCCAAGGGCGACCCCAAGCGCGAGATCGCGCCCGAGACTTCTTTCGAGAAACTTCCCGACGACTGGAAATGCCCCCGCTGCGGCGCGGGGAAGACGGCGTTCGAGCGGACCTGAATATTCCTCAGGCCGTCCGCCTTTCAAGCAGCCTGATGGCCGACAACGCCAGGGCCTTTACGCCGATGGGCAGGGCCTTTTCATTGATGTCGAAACAACGGTGGTGCAGGGGATAGCTGAAGCGCTCCTCACCGCCGGTCCCCAGCCGGAACAGGCACCCCGGAATCTTTTCCAGATAATAGGCGAAATCCTCACTCCCCATTGCCGGGTCACCCAGGGTATGCACCGCCCCGTCACCCAGAACATCCGCCAGGGCCTCGCTGACCGTGGCCATGATATCGCCGTCATTGACCACTGCCGGCGTCCGTTCGGTAAAGGTCAGTTCATACGAGGCGCCGTGAACCCTGCATATGCCATCAAGGGTCTGTTCCAGTGCCTGCATCAGCGTATCCCGCACCTGCGGGGTAAGGGATCGCATGGTCCCCGCTACCCGCACCTTGTCGGCAATTACGTTTCGAGCAGTCCCCCCCTCGATGGTCCCCAGGGTAATCACTGCCGGTGAGAGCGGATTGATGCGGCGGCTCACGATCTGGTGAATGGCGCTCACCGCCTGGGCCGCGATGAGGACGGCGTCGATGGTCTCGTGAGGCCGCGATGCATGCCCACCCTTGCCGGAAATCGTGAAGTTGAAGGAATCGCTGGCGGCCATGACCGGCCCGGCCTTTATCCCGGCCTCTCCGGCAGGGAGATAGGGGTAACAGTGTAAAGCAACGATGGCCGATACCGGGAGATCGTCGAGGACGCCCTCTTCAATCATCTTTGCCGCTCCGGAGATGCTTTCTTCCGACGGCTGGAATATCAGCTTTACGTTGCCCGGCAACTGTTCCTTGAGCCGGGAGAGGACCATGGCCACCCCCAGCAGCATGGCGGTGTGGGCGTCGTGGCCGCAGGCATGGGCCACTCCGGGTACCTGAGAGGCGTAGGAAGTTTCCTTGGCGTCGTGCAGGGGCAGGGCGTCCATGTCGGCCCGCAGGGCAATGGTAGGGCCGGGCCGCTCCCCCTTGATGGTACCGACTACACCGTAGCCACCCACCCGTTCGACGTGGGGGATGCCCAGCTCCCAGAGAATGGAGGCCACGAGGGTGGAAGTCTTCTCCTCCTTGCCGCTGGGTTCGGGGTGTTGGTGGATCAGTCGGCGGATTTCAACGAGGCGTCCTGAAATTTCGTCGACCAGCCGGTCAAGTTCAGTAATCATGTATACTATTCTTCAAGACATCAATTCGGATCAGTAAATCTGCCAGCTGCTAAGGTAACGCGTTATCCGTCATGTGTCCAACAAAAACCGAGCGGCACAAAAGCTTGTCTGTTATAAAAATAGCGTTCCGACGGTCGCGGGAGGAAAAATAAGGGCGTGACAATAACAGCATATTCTGATATACTTACTATTCCCGCTTTTTGCGTAGCGGCGAGAAAACAAACATCGGCAAGGAGAAGTTATGGCACTGATAGAATGGAGCACTGTTTACAGCGTCGGCGTAAAGGAATTCGACGCAGAACATAAAAGATTGATCGAGATCACCAATACCCTTTACGACGCCATGATGGAAGGGAAGGGGCATGAGGTGCTGGAGGAGGTGCTGGAGTCGTTGTCTGAGTACACGGACCTCCATTTTGCGCATGAGGAGATGGTGCTGAAGAAAAAGAAATTCCCCGGTGCCTTTGCCCACAAACTTGAGCATGAAGCGATAATTGCAAAACTCGATGAGCTGAAAAAAGAGGTCCTCGCCGGTTCTTCAGTTGCTACCACCCAGAAATGCGCCTCATTCCTCAGAAACTGGCTGACGAGCCATATCCAGGCCAGCGACAAGGAATATGGCGCCTTTCTTGTCGACACCGTCAAGTCTTGACCGTTGCACGGCAGCTGCAATTAAAGCCGTTGCGGTTGATGCCCGATACCTGTATAGTAAAGAAGACTAATGGTGTCCTGAATGGGAGTGGGTATGAAGCGGGCAAGATGGCCGGCGAAGTTTTTATTGGCGTTCCTCCTCGGCCTGTTGGCCTTTGCGGGGACTTCCCATGCGGCTGACAAGCCCGTTGTCCTCTTCGACCAGGGTCACGGACAGCTGTTCTTTGCCGATAGGGGCGACTCGCTGGACCTTTCGAACCTGGCATCCCTTTTTGAAGGGGAAGGTTTTGTCGTCAGGATTGGCAAGGAGCCTTTTAACGAAAAGCTCCTCAGCGGAGTGGATGCCGTTGTCATATCCGGTCCGTTCAGGCCGCTCGCCCCTGCTGAAGTAGATGCCGTCAGGACATTCCTCTATCGGGGCGGCAGCCTTTCGATCATGCTCCATATCGGCCAGCCTCTGGCGGACCTGCTGCAGGGTCTTGAAATAGCATTTTCCAACGGCGTAATCCATGAGCAGGACGGCATCATTGACGGAGAACCGATTAACTTTGCGGTTTCTTATCTCAAGCCCCACGATCTGACCAAGGGGTTGGAAGGGTTCAACCTCTACGGCGGCTGGGCGCTGATCAATACCGACGACAATTCTGAGATCATTGCGGAGACCGGGCAAGCGGCGTGGGTTGACCTCAACGGCGACAAGAAGCTCTCCCCCGGCGATGCAGTGCAGGCCTTTGGCGTGGCGATAGCGGGCGGTTTCGGGCAGGGCCGCTTTGTGGTCTTTGGCGACGACGCCATTTTTCAGAACAGGTTCCTCGAGGGGCCCAATGTACTCCTGGCGAACAATCTGGTAAAGTGGCTCAAGCCTCTTCACTAGTTTTCCCTTGCGGGGTGTTCCCGTGCGACGTAACGCCATCCTTTTTCTTCTGTCCGGCATCTTTCTCTTCCTCTGCTCCGCCTGCGCCACTACCCACGACCCCGCCGCCCATGAGCAGCTGCAAAAGGGTGTCTCCGGGCAGACAGCCGACGATGAAAAGGAACTCCGTAAGGCTGCCCAAAAGCTTGAACAACAGATCGAGACGGATGGTTTCCGCTACAGGGACGACCGGCTTGATGCCTATCTGGCGTCGGTAACTCAAAGGCTTCTGCCCACTGACCTTCCCTTCGAAGAAGTTCCTCGCATCAGGGTAATCCGAAGCCCCTTCCCCAATGCCTTCGCACTCCCCAACGGTGCTGTCTATCTCCACACCGGCCTGCTGGCCAAAATGGAGAACGAGGCGCAGCTGGCGGCCATCCTCGGCCATGAGCTGACCCACTTCACCCATCGCCATGCCCTGCAGGAGACGCGGAAAAAACGGGAGCGGTCATCCTTCAGCAGGGCAATGGAGTCGGTCATGAGCAGCGTCGGTACCGTGCTGGGCGGCGACGAGGGCGGGCAGGAGCTCAAAGGGCTTGTCGGCGACATACGGGACGCCTGGGTGCAGGTTTCGCTCAAGGGGTATAGTCGCGAGCTGGAGACCGAGGCCGACGAAGAGGGGTTCAGGGTCATGGTCCGGGCAGGGTATGATCCGGCAGAAGCGACGCGGGTCTTTGAGCTGCTGAAGAAGGATCTCGACGAAACGAAAGGGCGGGAACCATATTTTTTCAGCACCCATCCACGCCTGCAGGAGCGGATCGACAACTACCGTCGTCTTGCGGCGGCCCGGACTACGGAACAGTCAGGCCAGTCGGAAAGACGAAGTGAAGACTATTTGCGGCACACTGTCAGGCTTCTGCTCGACAACGCCGTGATGGATATACGAACCGGTCGCTTCAAGAGCGCTGAGGCCGCCCTGGAAAAGGGCCTGCTGCATGAGCCTCAGAATGCCCGGGTCTTCTTTCTGCGCGGCGAGATGCGGCGGTATGCGGAAGATATCCCTGCCGCCATCGAGGAGTATCGCGAGGCGGCGCAACGCGACCCTGCCTTTGCGGAGCCGCACCGTGAGCTGGGATTTCTTTACTTGAGAATGAAGAGGCTCGATGATGCCTATGCGGCCTTTGAGCAGTACCTTCGGCTTAAACCCGATGCACCGGATATGGTGGATGTACGGCGGATCCTGGCGCCACCGAAGTGAGGGGTAATGTTTCTCGGAAAAGACCGTCTGAATCGTGAGCGAAAGACCATCAAGGCCATGATCGCACTCTACTGCCGAGCGCATCACCAGCCGACTGCCGACTTGTGCGATCAGTGCCGCAACCTCTTCGATTACGCCATGCAGCGTATCGACAAGTGCCCCTTCCGGGACGACAAGCCGACCTGCGAGAAGTGTCCCGTCCACTGCTACAAGCCTGCCATGCGGGAGGAGGTGCACAAGGTGATGCGCTACTCCGGGCCGCGCATGCTGCTCCACCACCCCATCATGGTGCTGATGCACTATGTCGACGGGAGGGCGAGTGGGAAAGATGAGTAAAAGCCGTTGATTTGAGCGGCTCAAGGTATTTTCACTTCTCATGCAAAGGGGTAAGTTGTATACTCCAGAACCATGAATCGAGACCTGTTGAAAACAGCCGTGACGCGTGGCCGCTTAGAGTGGCAAAGGCACGCACTCGAACGTATGATGGAAAGGGACATTTCCAGGGAGGTAGTGACGGAAGTCCTGATATCGGGAGAGATAGTTGAAGATTATCCGGATGACCAGCCTTATCCGAGCGTATTGATCCTGGGCTGGAATAGAAAGAAACCGATCCACGTTGTGGCTGCATTTGACCCGGAAAGTGAATGGTGTATAGTAATTACGGCATATCGGCCTGATCTGGAACACTTTGAACCGGATTACAGGACCAGGAGAGATAAAAAATGATCAAAAGGCCACCCAAAAAGTGCCCCCTTTGTGGAGGGACAAAAGAAAAAGGCAAAACCACATTCACGGCCGACCTGGGTTTCGGTGTCGTTGTGGTACGAGATGTTCCTGCTACTGTCTGCGCTCTCTGCGGTGCTGACTGGATTGAGGACAAGGTGGCAGGGCGTCTTGAAACTATTGTTGCCGAAGCCCGGAAGAAACACCACCTCGTTGAGATTACTACGTTGGCTGCTTGATAACCAAGGACTGATGCTAAAGGAGGTGCGCCCTATTGAGCTTCGCTCTCATGTAAATTAGCGAAATAAAGGATCTCTCCAAGTTCTGGTATCGTCGTAAGAGAGCAAATCTGGTGATTGGTAATTACCCATATTGACAGAAAGCTGCTTCTATGCTTTTTCACTTGATTGCAGACCTCTTGATAATCCATCTCGTGTGCTGAAAAATTTGCATAAACAAGCAGGCTGAGTTCTCCAGAATTTGCATATTTTTTTTCGGCCTTTTCCCGTACCACATCCGCAATCCATTTGGGTCCTTCAATTCGACCTCGTTCTGGTGCATACGGCCTTAGTGGCAGATTGCCATCTGGTCCTGGCTTGTAGTCGTCGCCCATGCGTCGCTCGGGCACATCCGCAATGGTTGTTTGAAAGGGAAAGCTGCCTGCCCCAGTTTTCAGGGTGAAGTCAGTATCACTGTTTTCTACTTCATTGATACTGACGTGACATGATTCAACGTAGTTCTCGTAGCCCAAGCCAAACCGTAAAGCGCACCATGCCTCTTTCAGCAATTTATATTGGGGTTTTCTGATGAAATCTGAAGGCGCAATATTTTCTGCCAATTTCTCAAAAAAGGTGTTGAGTTCTTGCGGTGTCCGAAACCGACTGAAATCTGCTTGCTTTGTTCGGCCCGTCACTCCTCCTCAAACTCCCTGTTGAAGAGCTGTACCCGCACTGTATCGCCCGCCTTTGCCCCTTCCGTCCCTTCCGGTAATACAATCAGCCCGTTGGCGATGACCATGGAGCGCAGGATTCCCGAGCCCTGCGGCCCGGTGGTCGAGACACGATATTTCCCATCGACCCGGCTGACTACGCCGCGGACAAAGAACCGCAACGACGGCTCCTTCTTTACATCATCTTCCAGCACGGCATTCACCGTGGGTCGCTGCAAGGCGGCATATCCCATCATCTTCCGAAGCGCAGGGCGCACGAACTGCTCGAAGGTGACCATGGACGATACGGGGTTCCCCGGCAGGCCGAAGGCGGGTTTTCCGCCGATGACACCGAAGGCCAGCGGCTTGCCCGGCCGCATCCCGACCTTCCAGAATTTCATCTCGCTTCCCAGGGAGCTGAGCACGTCCTTCACGAAGTCGAAGTCGCCCACCGACACGCCACCGGAGGAGATGATGACGTCGCAGGTGAGCCCTGCCTTGAGCTTGGCCTCCAGGTCTTCTCGGGTGTCCTTCGCGATGCCGAGCATGACGGGTAGACCGCCCGCCTCCCGCACCTGCGAGGCGATGGTATATCCATTACTGTTATATATCTTCCCCGGCCCGGCCTCCTGGTCGACATCCACCACCTCGTCGCCGGTGGCCAGCACCGCCACGCGGGGGCGCTGGTAGACCTGCACCATGGAACGGCCGACGGAGGACATCATCCCCACGGCGGCAGGAGTGATGCGGGTCCCTTTTTCGATGACCACGTCCCCGACCTTCACGTCCTCGCCTTTCCGGCGTGTATCCTTGCCGCTCTTGACCTGCACGAGGATGCGTACCGTCTCACCGCGCTTCTCGGTGTCTTCCACCCGCACCACTGAGTCAGCACCGGGGGGCACCGGGGCGCCGGTCATGATCCGCACCGCCTCGCCTGCCTGTAGCTCCCTGTCGAGCGTATAACCGGCGGGCAGGTCGGCAACGACCTTCAGCGTGGCCGGTTTTTCGGGCGAAGCGCCGGTGGTGTCGGCGGCCTTCAAGGCATAGCCGTCCATGGCGGAGTTGTCGAAGGGGGGGATGTTGCGGCCCGATATTACATCTTCGGCGATCACCCGGCCGAGGGTGTCGATGATATGCACCTTTTCGGTGCCAAGAACCGGCACACCGGCCAGGATGGTTTTTAGCGCGTCATCTACTGAGATCATTATGATTATCTCCTCTAAATTCCCCCTTTGGAAAAGGGGGATTAAGGGGGATTTTGTAATGAAACGGTAATTCAAATCCCCTCTCGCCCCCCTTTGTTAAAGGGGGAAAGCTGACTACGAATAAGTTCTTACTCTTTGCGATGTCTGTTCAGAATCTCTTCAATTATGTTGCTGGTGGACGAACCTTCGATGTAGGTGATGTTCTTCACATCACCGCCCCAGGAGCGAACCTCGGGCCCGCCCACGATATTCTCTATACTCCAGTCGCCCCCCTTGACGAGAAAATGCGGCTTGAGCGCCTTGATGGTCTCCAGCGGCGTGGGGGCGTCGAAGATGGTCACAAAATCGACGCAGCCAAGGGCGGCCAGCATCTCGGCCCGTTCGGCCTGCGGCACGATGGGTCGGGTAGGGCCCTTGAGTCCCCGGACAGAGGCGTCGGAGTTGACCGCCACCACGAGGCAGTCGCCGGTCTCCCGGGCCTTCTGCAGATACCTCGTATGTCCTACATGCAGGATGTCGAAGCAGCCGTTGGTGAAGACGATCCGCTTCCCCTGCTCGCGCAGGTCGCGGCAGGTTGCGGCCAGCGCTTCCAGCGGCAGCACCCTACCCATTGGCCAGCTCCTCCAGCACCGCCGCCGCCAGGAGCGGGAACATGATCTCGTGATGGCCGGTGAGGGAATACCCCTTGCCCCCGGTCATGGTGGGACGCCGGACCACGTTGGTATTGGGGCGGTACCCCTGGATAAAGTCCATGTTGACGGTGGTGAAGTCCTTCACCTGGTGCCCCACGTTGCGCACCAGCGTGAGGGCCTTGA
>JAOUDF010000106.1 GCA_029859385.1 Nitrospirota bacterium | reverse complement strand
TGAGCTGCAGATAATCCGGCGGTTTGGTCAGATAGTAAAAGGCACCATCCTTAACCGCCTGTACGGCCGAATCTACCGTACCGAAAGCAGTCAGAATAATTACCGAGAGGTAGGGGTAGTATTCCTGAATCTTCTCGAAGAGCCCTTTTCCCCCGATACCCGGCATCATCAGGTCGGTAACCACCACCGCAACATCGGAATCTTCCGCCAGAACAGTGAGCGCCTCCTCGCCTCTTTTAGCGAGGACTACCTGGTAGCCCTCATCTTCAAGGATGGCGGAAAAGACTCGCAAGGTTGCCGGTTCATCATCCACAAGCAGAATCTTGGCCATATACCCTCTTCAGAAATTGTTGCCGGAAGGGACAAATACACCCAAAGGATACAGCATGTATCGACATTACCCCAATAAACCTTAAAGCTCAAGACGCAAAATCTCCAGATGCATGCCTTCTGTGTGCCATTTCGACTCAGATTTAGAGTAAGAATTACTGATGTGCGAGACGGGATAGCTATCTTTACAAAGTCCCGGCCAATAGATACCCGGCGGGCTTAACTTTCCTTGTTTTTCTTCCATCGGGGATGGCATATCCCGAACTGCTGAATCTTGTAATTGATCACCCGACGGGAAATCCCCAACAAACGTGCGGCGTCTTTTTGGACCCAATCCGACTTTGTCAGGGCGTCAATGAGGACATTCTTCTCCATCTCCTCAAGAGTTGTTGCCTCACCTGCGCCAGAGGCACGCCTGGCTGCTGTTGAGCCAACCCTTTCATGTACAGCAATATCATTGACCGTTATTACCCGTCCTTCAGTCATCAGAACAGCTCGCTCTATGACATTCCTTAACTCCCGAACATTGCCCGGCCATCCATACTCCGTCAGCATCTCAGTCGCCTGAGGATCAAAGCCCTGGATGTTTCTGGCCAGCTCCCGGTTATACAGGTGAAGAAAACTGTGGGCGAGCGGCAGAATATCATTCTTACGTTCCCGTAGCGGCGGTATTGCAATAGAGACCACGTTGAGACGATAGAACAGGTCTTCGCGGAACCTTTCCTCTTCAACCATGGCGGGCAAATCCCTGTTGGTAGCAGCGATGACCCGCACATCAACCTTGACGGTCCTGCCTCCGCCAAGTCTTTCAAACTCGCGTTCCTGGAGCACCCTCAGTATCTTAGCCTGCGTCGCAAGGTTCATGTCGCCGATCTCATCGAGGAATATTGTCCCTCGGTGGGCCAGTTCAAATCGTCCGATTCTCTGTCTTTCCGCTCCGGTGAATGCCCCTTTTTCATGCCCGAACAGTTCACTTTCAAGCAGGTTGTCAGGAATTGCCGCGCAGTTGACCTTTACGAAACTACCGTCTCTTCTGGGACTGTTAAAGTGGATGGCTCCCGCGATAACCTCTTTTCCCGTCCCCGTGTCGCCCGTAATCAGGATGGTGGTGTTGCTGGCCGCCACTTTTTTCACGATGCCAAGTACTTTCTTTATCTGGGGGCTTTCCCCCACGATATCCTCAAAACGACATGGGGTCTCTTCTCTCTTGTATTCAACCTCCGTCTGAAGCTGTCGATGCTCCAGCGCTTTCTGCACCTTGATCTCCAGCTCTTCCAGAGGGAACGGTTTCTGAACAAAATCACAGGCTCCTGCCTTCATCGCCTCCACGGCTACATCTACCGAGCCATAGGCGGTCATTATTATTACCACTGTTGAGGGATTGCCTTTTTTGGCTTCCCGGAGGATGTCCATGCCGCCGGCTCCCGGCATCTTCAGGTCTGTCACAATCAGGTCGTAGACCGAATTCTTGAGCTTTAACAGCGCCTCATGACCGTCAGCGGCTTCATCCACCTCATGCCCCTGGTCCCTGAAAGCGCTGCAAATTCCCTTGCGGAGAGTGTCCTGATCTTCAACCACCAGTATCATAATCCGTCCTCTAGAATATTAGCCGGCCTGCACCATGGGCAGCTTGACATGAAAGGTCGTACCCTTTCCAACAGTGCTCTCTATATCGATGACCCCACCGTGCGAATCCACAATCTTCTGGGTTATGGCGAGACCTATGCCTGATCCGGTTATTTTCGTGGTAAAAAAGGGATGGAATATCTTGTCCAGAATATCCGGGGCGATCCCTTTGCCCGTATCCATAATGCTTATCACCGCATACGTGTCAAACTCCCTGATGGGCGACCCCCCTTTTGCGGCAGTCTTCCCCATGTTGGCCATGACATGGGCTACATAAGCAGGCGCCGTCGATATCCGTACCGTCAACTCACCGCCGGACGGCATGGCCTGACAGGCATTGCTGATGAGATTGGAGAATACCTGACGCATTCGATGGACATCGAGCATGACCAGTGGCACAGTATCGTCCAACTCCTTATTAATCTTGACCCGGGACAGGTCTCCGACAAGTCCAGGAGATGCAAAGACCTCATCGATCAACAGGCCAATGTCTGTCGGCTCAAGCTCAAGCTCCAGGGGCCTTACAAATTCAAGGCAGTCGGTGACCGTCCTGTTCAGCCGCCGGACTTCATCAACGACCGAAGAAAGGTATTCATCCAGATCAGGCATCTTTGATTTTGTCTTGCGTTTGATGAGATCGACGGTAATTTCTATGCCGGCAAGTGGATTGCGAATCTCATGAGCCATGCCCGCCGCCATCTGACCAAGCGCCATGAGGCGGTCCTTCAACCGTTCCTGTTCCTCAATGACTTCAACATGGGTAAGGTCCTTGAAGAACATGGCGGAACCGATTACCTCATTTTCATCATTACGGACCAGAGAAAGCGTAAAACCCAGGGTTTTCCCTCGGCTGTCCTTCTTTTTCACCTCCATCTCCGCTCTACAGGGGAGATATTCCTTATGAAAGGCATCGAGAAGAAGCTGCGCGATATCCATATAATCCTCAAGGATTTCAGCGCAGTGCCGACCGATGGCCCGAGCTCGCTCCAACCCGAGAATCCGGCAGGCGACCACGTTGATCGTAGTAATCCGGCCCTCCTTGTCAATAGTAATAACGCCGCTTCGCATCGATTCGACCACGTAACGATGGAAGTCTCCGTCAAGGGGGTAGGATGATGCATGATGCTTCAAACTGGGCACAGGCTTCATGATTTAGATGTCTTTTTCTGCAGGGCTGATATTGGGAAACCGGATATTTCTAGTTATAACGGCACGTTTGTGAAAATGTTGAGGGCCGGACGATTGGCTACTGAACAGGGTGGGGTAAAAAAATAAGGCAATACCCAAAGGTATTGCCTTATTACATTAAGATGGACTGCAGGATAACTACTTTACAGAGGTCTTGAGACCCTTGCCGGCGGAGAACTTCGGAACCTTGGCGGCGCCGATGGTGATCTCCTTGCCGGTCCTGGGGTTCCTGCCCTTGCGAGCCTTGCGCTTGTGAACGGAAAAAGTCCCGAAACCAACAAGCGTAACCTTCTGGCCCTTCTTCAGAGCCTTCTTGATCCCGTCAAGTGTCGAATTCAATGCCTTGCCAGCTGCCGTCTTGCTGATACCGGCACTTGATGCGATCTCGTCAACCAGTTCTGCCTTCGTCATCTGCATCCCTCCTTTCTTTTAGAGAATGATAACGCCGCTATACCGCGCCAATCAAGGTTTTCCGAAAGACGTTAGCAGCAAGCCCATGGCCTGTCAAGAGTTTTTTTGAACCATTTCCAATGTTACATCATTTATCTATCTATCCTTTCCGGCCTTCCGTTTCCACACTATTGAGGGGATCGACAACTCCTTGATTTTCTTGTGCAATGTATTCCTGTTTATCCCAAGCATGGAGGCCGCCAACACCTGGTTTCCGCAGGTTTCCTTTAATACGGCCTCTATGAGTATCTTCTCCACATAGGAGACGACCTCGTGATAGATCGTGCCACCCTGCGTCTTCGCCACTTTTTCTACGTAACTCCTCACCTTTGTCTTGAGGGAGTCCCTCAGCAGGTCATCGACGTGGGGCCTTTCATCGGCACCGGCCATAACCGACTTCAGGGTTTTTTCAGAGACGACGCTCCCCGGTGCGACGACCACCGCCCTTCTCACCATGTTTTCAAGCTCTCGCACATTGCCCGGCCATGAATAGCCAACCAGTACCTTCATCGCCTCCGCCGAAAACTCCCGACGTTGAAACCCCATATCGTCCGAGGCGATCCGCAGAAAATAACTGACCAGTTCGGGGATATCCTCCATACGCTCCCGAAGGGGCGGCAGATAGATAGGCATCACCTGGAGCCTATAGTAGAGGTCCTCTCTGAATTTTTTATTCTCGACATCGGATTCAAGGTTCCGGTTGGTCGCCGCAATAATGCGAACGTCAACCGCCCGGGAGACGCTGCCGCCGACCCTGAAGAATTTCTTCTCCTCTATAACTCGCAGCAGTTTTGCCTGAAGGTCGAGGTTCATCTCTCCGATTTCATCAAGGAATATGGTCCCCTCGTCGGCAATCTCAAACTTGCCCGGCCTCGTGGAGATGGCGCCGGTAAACGCCCCCTTCTCGTGCCCGAACAGTTCGCTTTCCAGAAGATCGGCGGAGATCGCCGCGGCATTGATGGCAACAAAGGGCTTGCCTATTCTTCGACTGTTAAAATGAAGGGCCCTTGCCACCAGTTCCTTTCCCGTTCCGCTTTCTCCGCGGATCAGCACGGTTACATCCTTGTCGGCAACACGGCCGATAAGTTTGTAGACCTCCTGCATGGCAGGGCTGTTTCCCACAAGATTACCGATGTCGTGTTCCTCCCGGACCAGCGATTCCAGCTTTTTTACCCGTCCCCGGAGGTTGAGATCATCAAAGGCCCTCTTGACCACCAGCACCATTTCATCGAGGTCAAAGGGTTTGGTTATATAGTCGTAGGCCCCCTTCCGCATGGCCTCAACGGCATTCTTCATGGTACCCTGGGCAGTCATGACGATGACCGCCTTGTCTTCGGCGACGATTTGGTCCATTACCTCAAACCCGCTCATCCCCGGCATCATGATATCGAGCAGGATTACGGGGTACTCGCCGCTTTTGGCTTCAGCCAGGGCCGCCAGTGGGTCACCCGAAGTCTTGACCTCATAACCCGCCTTTTCCAGCCCTTTCCTGATGACCCAGCAGATACTCTCGTCATCGTCTATAACCAGTACCTTTTCCACGGATCCCCCTCTTGTTATCCTGCAATGGGAAGGTATATCGTCACTGTTGTCCCCGAACTGCCGTCGCTCTCAATGCTCATGGTGCCGTGATGCTCTTCAATTATCTTGAGCGACAGTGCCAGCCCAAGCCCCAGTCCTCTGGGTTTGGTGGTAAAGAACGGGTTGAACACCTCCCGAATCTTTTCGGGAGGGATACCCGTCCCTCGATCAACGACCTTTACCGCCATGAGACGCTGCTTTATATTGTTTTTCTTCAATGATGAATAGACAAGCTCGGGGGGCATACCCGTCGAAATCACGATCTCGCCTCCCGAAGGCATCGCCTCGATACTGTTTTTAACCACATTAAGGAATACCTGGTTCAGTCGCTCCCTGTCGGCGAGAACCGGCGGAAGACTGGGGTCGTATCTCCTGACGATACGCACATTTTCTCTTCCCTGAACCGCTTTCTGCAGGTCCAGGACGTCGTCGAGCAGAGAATGGATATTAAACGGCTCGGCATTTATCCTGAGACTGCCGGCAAAACCGAGAAATTCTTCCACCAGACGATCGAGACGGTCCACTTCCTTCATTACTATCGATGCGTACTCGATGAGCGAGCCTGGCCCGTCCGCTTCAAGCTCCCTGGTTAACAGCTGGGCCGCCCCCCGGATGCCCGAAAGCGGGTTGCGTATCTCGTGGGCCAGCCCCAGGGAGAGGGTGCGAAACGATTCCAGCTGCTCGCTGTGTTTCGCGTCTTCTTCGAGTTTTTTGAAAATGGAGGTATCACGGATCAGCAGGCCAACTCCCCCTTCGCCCCCCTGAACAAGAAAGGCGCTTACGCTGACCGGCACGGCATCCGCCCCTTCACGCTGAAGCAACTGATCATGCAGGCTGTAGGAGCGGCGTGACGAGTATACCATTCCCGTAAGATTTTCAAGAAAGGCATTCCCCTTGAGGGCGTCTCCAAGGGTTTTACCGTAGGTATCGTCGGCTTTTGTGTTGGTCAGATCTTCGGCGGCCTGGTTGAAGAAACAGACTTTTCCTTCGGCATTGACCGCGACAAGGGCATCGGTCAGGCTGCTGAACAGGGCTTCAAGTTCCGGCACCGCAGGTTTATCCGTCATAAGGCTTTTTCCGGCACAAGATGAATAAATGAGAGACATTGAAAGGACTTCTAATACATCTCAGTCTTTTTTGCAACAGACAAGAGAAATTGCAGGGGGTTGGAAAAGCTTGACAGGCAACAGGCGCTTGAGTAAGATTCAACTCCTTGAAGATAAAGGAGGAATCGCCATGAATCGCAACTATCTCCACCTCTGCACTGCCTTGATTCTCGCAATTGCCGTCTCCTCGTCAGGTTGCGGAAAAAAAGAAGAGAATACTCCACCTCCGCCGTCAACTCAACCCGGCGTGGCAGCTCCGTCACTGATGGGCACTGAACAGCGCTATCAGGATATTTTGAAGGCAGACCCCAATAACTACGATGCCCTCACCGGCCTGGGCAATCTCTATTATGACACCGGGCGTTGGACTGAGGCCATTGAACCATACAGCAAGGCCGTTGCCATTAACCCCAAAAATGCCAATGTCATTGTGGATATGGGAACCTGCTACTACAAATCCGGCCAGGCCGACAAGGCCGTCGATGCCTTCAAAAAAGCCATCGAAGCTGATCCCATGCACGAGAACGCCCGTCTCAACCTCGGCGTAGTGCTCGCCTCTGCAAAGAACGACAGGGAAGGCGCCATTAAGGCATGGGAGGACCTTCTCCGGATGAGACCGAACTTTACCAATGCCGATGCGGTAAAGGCAGAGATCGCTAAGTTACGTGCACAGCTCGAGGCGGAGAAGGCGATCGCAAAAGGCAAACGATAGTGGGTCTTGTCCGGCTTCTGGCATACATCGTTATCGGTTACCTTATCTACCTGCTTGTCCGTACCCTCCTCAGAAAATCCGGCAAGCCGGAGGAAACCGACTCCGATCTCAGGCAGAACCTCAACCGTCTGGAAGAAGATCCCGTCTGCGGCGTCTATATTTCAAGGGAAACGGCAATAATGAAGAACGTGGACGGCAGGGAGGTATATTTCTGCAGCCATAACTGTGCCGACAAATATACATCCGATTCACCCGTGAAGGATTGAAAAACAACGATGAACTATCGATACTCGGCTCTGGCGTTACTCCTTGCACTCATACCCCTCGTGGGTTGTTCGCTTGAATCGCGGATCAACCGCAACTATGTCCCGTCGCTTCAGCTCCTGGACCAGCTGCAACCGGTCCGCGACGTAAAACCGGCAAAGAGAGAGTGCGACACCTGTCACAAGCTGTTCGACATGCGGTCCAGGGATAAGTTCAACCGTTATTTCCCCGTCCGCATCTCCCACAAGCAGCACGCCAAACTGGGAATAGACTGCACCTTCTGCCACCGTACCGCCACCTCCAGCAGCGATGCCGCCGACTATCTCATGCCGACGGGCCATGCCGATGCCGTCCAACCCGATGCATACAGCCTTCAGGCCCAACCTGCCGATGGAAACGCATGCAAGGCCTGCCACATCCACTACTCGGATTTTGAGAAGAACGACCCCAGGATGCCCGCTCGCTGCGAGACCTGCCACCTCTACTACCAACCGGGGAAGGAGCTGCCGTTCATGAGGGTCTCCCGTCAGGGGATAAAGAACGACCACAAGGTCCATGCCGACAACAATATCACCTGCATACGCTGCCATGTGGGCATTGACCTTCTGGAACAGCCCGTTGCGCAGTTCATGCCCAAGATGAACATCTGCATGGAATGTCATGATCTTCCGGCTGAGACCATGCGGGCGGCGGTTCAAAGTGCCGCAAAAGGGAATGATGACTGGTTCCGCAGGGCGGAGCATCTTTACAGCATCAACTGCTCACCCTGCCATGGCAGGACCGGCCGGGGAGACGGCCCCATGACCGCCTTCTTCAAGGCCGACCTCCAGCCCCGCGACCACACTGATTCTTCATATATTGGAGAGAAATCGGACGAAATGCTTTTTGCAGCTATCTGGAATGGTGGCAAGGAAGTCAACCGCTCCGTCCGGATGCCGGCATTTGAGGGGCTTGTTACCGAGGATGATGCACATCTGCTGGTCCGCTATATCCGCTGGTTGTCGCAGACCCCTTCAACCACCACGCCTACTTCTTCGCTACCGTCCCCCGGATGACCATCCTCTGCACAGGCCGCAAGACCGAATTGGACGATATGGTGATCTGTTCCTGGAATTTACCTTCAGGAGCCTTCGGTGAGATGGTGGCATGCATGGCAATCACCTCTCCGGGTTTCAACACAAACTGAAGTCCTCTCGACTCGTTGGGATTAACAACAATCGGCATTACAATCTGAACCGCAACCCCCTCCGAAGTAGCAATCTTTGATATCGACAGGTCCGCCACGCCGCTGTTGCGAAGCTCGTAGGTATACTTTGTCGAACCACCGGCAATCATCTTCCCCGTATTAAGAGAGTGGGGCGTTACCACCAGCTCA
>JAOUDF010000359.1 GCA_029859385.1 Nitrospirota bacterium | reverse complement strand
CTATCAGGCTTATCTGATGTTTATGAAGGCGGATGGATACTACAGGGACGTCCCGTTCAAGGATCAACTGCTCGTTCAGAAGCCTACGAAGGTTATAAACCAATTTGTCGACGCCCTGAACGCGTCCGTAACGAAGGAGGACGAAAAGGGTAACTTCGGGCTCGCCTATCAGCTGCTGAAGATAATCGCCGAGGTCGAGCCTCACTTCCCGGGTATTAAGAACAGGCTTGCCGTCGCCACGGACAAACTTGCCCAGCGCGCCATCAAGGGGCTTGCGGTGATACCGTTCAAGAGCCCGTCATATTCACCCGAGGCGGGCAAGATATTTTCCTCGAACATCATGTTTTACCTTCATAAGAATCTGCGCCCGGATATTAAGGTCGTAGAGCGAGAGGCCATAGAGACCATCATAAAAGAATCGGAATTAAAGCACGCGGGAGACGATAGCGGCGGAAACGGCGCGCTTAATATCTCCGGCGTAGATTACTTTTTGCTCGGAGACGTGCTCGATTATAAGATAGAGACGAGCAACCGGGACGTGCAAAAATCAGTACGCGCGCAGACGCGCACGGAAAGGGTCAGGAATCCGGATTACGATTCATGGCTTGTAACAAAGGAAAGGCTCGGAGACAAGGCCCCTGCGGCGCCTCCCATGAGCGTAGATAAGCCTGTTATCGAGGAGATAAGGTATAAGATAACGTATTATAAAAAGGTGGCCATGGCTGACATCAGCTACAAGGTCGTGGATATCAAAGGCAAGATCATCAATGCCAACGTTATAAAGTTCAAGGAAGAGGCGTCGGACGAAGGCACAGACGGGATAGACGCAGGGGATTTCAAGGTGCCAGTCAGGTTCGCCGACGTGCCGTCCGATATAGAGCTTATGGGCAGGGTGCAGGTGCAGGCAATAGATAAGATCGGCGAAGAGCTAAAGGCTATGCTCGGCAACCCCGAAAAGAGGTATTTTAACGAGGCGGCAAGGCTTGAAAAGGACGGCAACATCCGTGAATCGATCGAGCGTTATTCTGACGCCGAGATCATTTATTCCAAGAAGGGGCTCGATGCAAACGAGATAACTTTGAAGTACGGCAAGCTGTTAGACAGTATTACCGGCATATAGTGTTTTTGCCAGGCGCGTGTGTTATAAAAGGCCGGGACGGATTCGTTCCGGCCTTTTATTGCGCAAGATTTCCGGTCCGGCGGGTGAGAAAATGATAAATACGAATTTTGAGAAGAAAGTGTTCGCGTTTTTTATATCGGTCTTTTTTCTGACGGCGTGCCATGGGCCTCAAGACGTATATTTTTCTACCTATGACGAGGCGATTAAGAACGGCGCCATTGAAAACGGCAATATCCCTGATGCTATGCCGAGGTCGGCACACGAAATATATCAAAAAAGCGGCTCGGGTGCCGGGGGCATGTGGTTGAGGTTTAAGTTCGGCATGAACGACATTTACGGTTTTGTATCGCAGGCCGAGGAGGTCAAGCCCGTTGACTTCAATTCCATAAAAATACCGTCGCCTCGCGTAAAGTGGTGGGACCGCGACTTGAAGAAAGATATTTCGAAAGAAGGCCTTACGCTAAAGGTCTACAGATACAAGCGCGAGATAAGATACGACATAAACAACAGTAAGATCGTTTCGGCTTATTTCGTTATAGATTGGGATTCGCATATCGTTTATTACTGGCACGAGCTTTAAAGGCGACAGGCAGTCGTCTTTAAGTCGGAATAACCGCTACTGGTGCTCGTCGAAGAGGCGTTTAAATTCGTGCTCGCAGCCCTTGAATGCGGACAGGATGTCGGGGTCGAAGCTCTCCGGACTTTGTAAAACGATCTCGCAGGCGGTTTTGTGGTCGAACGCGTCCTTATAAGGGCGTTTGCTCCTCAACGCGTCGTAAATGTCGACCAGATGGACGATCCGGCCGGAGATTGGTATTTCAGTGCCTTTAAGCCCGTGGGGGTATCCTTCCCCGTTCCATTTCTCGTGGTGGGAAAGGGCGATCTCCTGCGCGGTTTTTAGTATCAGGGAGTCCGAATTCTGAAGGATCGCCCCGCCGATGGTTGTGTGCGTCTTCATCAGCTGGAATTCTTCCGGGGTATGTTTGCCG
>JAOUDF010000358.1 GCA_029859385.1 Nitrospirota bacterium | reverse complement strand
ACATTTCGAATGTTACCGAGAAACTGGTTTCCAAGCCCCTCGCCCTTGCTCGCGCCCTTTACGATGCCGGCGATATCCACGAACTCAACGGCGGTCGGAACGACGCGCTCCGGATGGACGAGCTCCGAGAGTTTACCTAACCTGGGGTCGCGTATCGGCACCATGCCGATATTCGGATTTATCGTGCAGAAAGGATAATTCGACGCCTCTGCCTTTGCCGCCGTCATGGCGTTGAATATCGTCGATTTACCGACGTTTGGAAGCCCTACTATGCCGCAATTGAAACCCATCTTTTCAAACCCTTTCGCAGATTACTTTTATTTTGAAAATTTTTCGAGATACCCTGCCCCGATGTCTTTCATGGCTCGGCGTCCATAATGCAGCACATTCCAAAGCAGTTCGATAAAAAAAGGGCCGGCCAACCTTAAAGGCGGCCGGCCCTGACTATAAATCAAACGCGACTACTTCAAAAGAAGCGGCGCTATGATAAGAGAAACTATGCTCATGAGCTTTATGAGTATGTTCATGGCAGGCCCTGAGGTGTCCTTGAACGGGTCTCCTACCGTGTCTCCTACGACCGCGGCCTTGTGCGTATCGGAACCCTTGCCGCCGAACTGGCCGCTTTCGATGTACTTCTTGGCGTTATCCCATGCTCCACCGGCGTTGGCCATGAATATTGCCATCAGAACTCCCGTTACGGTGGCGCCAGCGAGCATTCCGCCGAGGGCGTGCGCCCCCAGTATGAATCCGACGAGCACCGGAGCGATGACCGCTATAAGGCCAGGTGCGATCATCTCGGTAAGGGCCGCCTTCGTGCTTATGTCGACGCACTTGACGACGTCAGGCTTAACTCCGGGCTTGCCCTCGAGAAGGCCGGGGATTTCCCTGAACTGACGGCGTATCTCATTGACCATCTTGAATGCCGCCTTGCCGACGCTGGTCATGGTAAGCGCGCCGACGTAGAACGGAATTATACCGCCTATCAAAAGGCCGATGACAACAGTCGAGTCTGTTATATCAACGATAAAAGACTTACCCGTGCGAACCGCTATGGTCTCGCCGAACGCCGTAAAGAGCGCTAAGGCGGTAAGAGCTGCCGAGCCGATGGCGAATCCCTTGCCGATAGCGGCCGTCGTGTTGCCCAGCGCATCGAGGCTGTCCGTTATCTTTCTAACATCGTGGCCAAGTCCGCTCATCTCTGAGATGCCGCCTGCGTTATCAGCGATCGGGCCGTATGCGTCAACGGACATGATGATACCTGTGGTTGCAAGCATACCCACTGCAGCGATGCCGATGCCGTATATGCCGGCATAATAATTTGCTATATATATCGCAATGCATATAAAGAGCACCGGAAGAGCCGCGCTCTCAAGACCGACCGCAAGGCCGCTGATTATGTTTGTAGCCGCACCGGTCTGCGAGGCGTTTGCGACATCAATTACAGGTTTTGCAGACGTATAGTACTCGGTTATGAGGCCTATCGCTATTCCTGCGATACACCCTGCGGCAACCGCCCAATACACGGGCGTTGCGCAGCCAACCGCTTCGGTTATGAACCAGCCGACAACCAGAAAGACTGCCGTAGCAAGAAAAGTGGCATAACGTAGCGCGGCCGCCGGGTTCAACTTCTGAAAGACGCTCATCGCAAGAACGCCGATTATCGAAGCGATAAGGCCGGACATCACCAATACGACCGGATATGACATGAGCGAAACCTGCGAGCCGAGTTTTGACATGGCGCTACCCGCCACCGCCGTCGCGCCCAGCGCTATCGTTGCGATGATGGCGCCAACGTACGATTCGAATATGTCCGCGCCGAGGCCCGCTACGTCGCCGACGTTATCGCCGACGTTATCCGCAATGACGCCCGGATTTCTCGGATCGTCCTCTGGAATACCGGCGTCGACCTTACCCGCAAGGTCAGATCCGACGTCAGCGGTCTTTGTGAAGATTCCGCCGCCTACCCTAGCAAACAGAGCGATGGACGAAGCGCCCATAGCATAACCGCTTATTATAGCTGCGGTGTCCGGCTTACCGTACAGTATAAAGAATACGCCGACGCCCAGAAGCCCGAGGCTTGCAACCGACAATCCCATTATAGAGCCGCCGTAGAATGCG
>JAOUDF010000105.1 GCA_029859385.1 Nitrospirota bacterium | reverse complement strand
TCGACCAGAACGTCGACCCCCTTCTTGAGAAAAGAGAGGGCTGTCTTGTGATGATAGACCGTCGGCGTGGCGATGCTCACCGCATCAACCAGACCCAACAGCTCCTCATGATTATCAAAGGCCACCGCGCCGGTCTTCTCGCCGATTTCGTTCGCCCTCTTGAGGTCGGTATCCACGACCCCAATCAGCTCGACACCGTCCATGGCGGAAAAAATCCGCGCGTGATGCTGGCCGTGATATCCTACGCCGATTACGCCGACTTTTACTTTCTTCTTCTGCATTATTTCACCTCTTGTCGTCGGCAAGATGCAACCTAGCGACAGATACCTCTTTCACTCTTACGGATAAACTGCACGAGGTAGTCAACTTCGGGGGTTCCGCCCAGTTCCCCCTGAACCTTGTCAAGGGCACTCTCCAGGGTCATCTTGGAACGGAACAGGATTTTATATGCCTTTTTCAGACTGCCAATAGTCTCATCGGAAAAGTTATTGCGTTGCAGTCCGATGGTATTAAGACCATAGAGCTGTGCCCGGTTGCCGGTGGCATTCATGTAGGGTGGCACGTCCTGAGGCACGGCAGAGCAACCGCCGATCATTACGCAGGTCCCTATGCGCGCGAACTGATGAATCGCCGAAAGGCCTCCGATGATCGCACGATCCTCGATCGTCACGTGACCGGCCAGTGTCGCGGCATTGGCCATTACCACATGATTCCCGATATGACAGTCGTGGGCCACATGGACGTAGGCCATAAAGAGGTTGTTGTTACCAATCGCGGTTATCCCTCCCCCACTCACCGTGCCCCGGTTAAGGGTAACATACTCGCGGATTATGTTGTGGTTGCCCACCGTCAACCGTGTCTCTTCACCGCAGTATTTGAGGTCCTGCGGCGGACCGCCGACATAGCTGTGGTGAAATATTTTGCACTGCTGGCCGATATCGGTCTTCCCCTCGATCACCACGTGAGAGCCGATCCAGGTACCGTTTCCTATGGTTACGCCGCTCCCGACTATGGAATAGGGCCCGATTTCGACCCCTTCTCCGATTACGGCATCGGGCGCAATGACCGCTGTGGGATGTATGCCGGTCCCTGTAGTCATCCGTTTTTTTCCCTCTGTACAATGGTCGCCATCAGTTCGGCCTCGCACACCAGCTTCCCGTCGACAAAGGCCTCTCCTTTGAGCTTCCAGATACTCCCCTTCACCTTGATGACTTCCACCACCAGCCTGAGCTGGTCCCCGGGAACCACCGGCTTTCGGAACTTCGCCTGATCGATGGCCATGAAGTAGACAAGGCTGTCGGCTACACCCGCCGATTTAAAGGACAGCACGCCACCCGCCTGGGCCATGGCTTCTATCATAAGAACTCCCGGCATGACGGGGTGACCGGGGAAATGTCCCTGAAAAAACGGTTCATTGGTCGTCACATTCTTTATGGCGACGATCCGTTGGTTCGGCTCAAAATCCGTTATCCTGTCGATGAGCAGAAAAGGATAGCGGTGCGGAATGATCTTCTGAATCTCCACTACGTCCATCAGTACGGCTGTCTCTATCATCGTCTCACTCCTCCCCCGGTTCTACCCGCAGCGGCGCTGCAAGCTGAGCCTCAAGCTGGTCGAGCTTCTTTTTCAATGTCTCCATCTCCTTTTTCATTTCGGGAAGACGCAGCGACAAGGCCTGTGCTCTCAGCCAATCTCGATGAGCCACCGCCGGATACCCCGCGACCGTCTGCCCTGCCGGCACATCCGCTATAATGCCTGACTGGGCTGCGGCCTTTGCGCCGTTGCCAATCTTCGCATGCCCCACAACCCCGACCTGGCCGCCCAGCACTACATATTTACCGAGCCCCGTGCTGCCGGCTATGCCCGTCTGGGCACAGAGAATGCAGCCTTCACCTACCACTACGTTGTGAGCGATCTGCACAAGGTTGTCAATCTTTGCGCCTTTACCGATCCGGGTCATCCCCAGGGCTGCCCGGTCTATGGTGACGTTGGCGCCGATCTCGACATCATCTTCGATCAGAACGCCGCCCACCTGCGGTATCTTGTGGTGTACGCCATCCTTTGTTGCATAGCCGAAACCGTCGCTTCCGATAACCGTTCCGCTGTGAACGATTACCCTTTTCCCGATCTTCACTCCCTCCCGGATGGTCACATTCGGGTAAACGATCGAATCATCGCCGATGGAGCTTCCTTCGCCTACATATACACCGGGATGAAGCGTGACCCTGTCGCCGATTTCAGCGCCAGCCGCTACATACGCAAGAGGTAGAATTGAAAGGTCTTTGCCCAGTTTGGCATCCGACGATACAGCGGCTGCCGGATCCACTCCTCTGGATATGTACGATACGGGATGAAAGAGGATAACAACCTGGCGAAAAGCATAGTAGGGGTCATCTACCCGCAGAAGGAGAGGGTGAGGCTCGCTGATGCAGAAATCTCTCGAAACGATGAGAGCAGCAGCCCGCGTATCTGCCGCCTCAGCCGCATATTTCGAATTTGCCACAAAAGAGATATCGCCTGACCCCGCCTCTCTAATGGCCGCAATGCCTTTGATCTCGGCATCCTGAGCGCCGTCGACAGTGCCTCCCACCGCCTCGGCTATTTCACTCAGCTTCATACTATCCGCCAGTTTTTATTTCTTGTTTTTACCGGCCGGTTTGTCGGCAGACTTTTCGGCCGCCTCAGCTTCCTTCAATTCCTTGTAGTCACGGGTAAGCCGCTCCGTGAGGTCAAGGGGATAGTAGGTGTCCTTGAGATAAAGAATGGCGCGACGGTCAAGGATGACGGTGAAACCTTCTTTTTCACCCAAGGTTTTGATATGCTCCTGAAGTCCCTGGTCAAAATCGTACAAAACCTTGTCCCTGTTCCTCTTCACCTCACGGTCGAAGGTGACCGCCATCTGCTGATACTCAGCCAACCTCTTGCGAAGGGCCTCTTCCTTTTCCTTTTTCGCGTCAGCGCTCAGGGCACCCTGCTGCTTGGTGTACTCTTCCTCCATCTTTTCCAGCTCACGGCGCTCCTTGTCGACGACCTTTTGTTTTCCCGCCGTGAAGTCATTGATCGACTTCGCTGCTTTCTGCCCGGCAGGAGATTCTTCAAAAACCTTTTGTGCATCGACAGAACCCACCTTGAGGTCGGCAGACCAGCCGGCTGCCGGAATCATGAGGGCTGCAAAGACCAGACTTACAACATACCTTTTCATCACATCGAACTCCTTAAAGAAGTGTTAGAAATATGAACCGATAGTGAACTCAAGCACGCTCTTGCGCTCTCCTTCTTTCGAGTCAAGGTTATACCCCCACTCTAAACGAAGGGGCCCGACCGGCGACAGCCATCGAATACCCGCACCCGCATCATAGCGAAAATCACTGCCGAACTCCTCGTTGCTGGCATAGACGTTACCAGCATCAAAGAAGACCACGCCGCGTATCTTGCTCTCCGGGACGAGAGGAAAGATGTATTCAGCATTGAATATGAGGGTCTTGTTGCCGCCGATATAGTCGCCCGAAGCAGGATCCTTCGGCCCCACATAGCCGTAGCGGAAACCGCGGAGGGAGTTGATGCCTCCAGCGTAGAAGCGTTCTCCGATCGGCACGCTCTCACCCGAATAGCCACCCACATAGCCGACCTTGCCTCGCAGATGGAAGGTAGTTTCCCATATAAAGGGGAAATACCAACTGCTGTCGAGGGTCGACTTATAGAATTTGTAGTCGCCCCCGAGGCCGGCGAATTCGAGCGCCAGGCTGTTCCGGGAGCCGCTCATCGGCGCAAGGTTGCTGTCCCTGCTGTCTCTGGTAATGCTATACCCGATACTGCTGTTGAGATTGTCGCCTTCCTGCTCCCTGATCCACTGGCTGGCACCGGGGCTTATATCTTCAAGCTTGACCTTCTCATAGGTATAGCTGACACCGTGGTTCCAGTATTCGCTGAACCTCTTGCCGATGAATACATTGCCGCCCCGGGCATTCCTGTCGTAACTCTGGAACTCCCGCTTCTCATTGTACAGATTGATGCCGCTGTAGATCTCCTTATCCATGAGCCAGGGCTCGATGAAGGAGAAGTTGTAGCTGGTACGACGAGAACCGAGTTCGGCCTTCAGCTTGATGGTTTCGCCCCTGCCGAAAAGGTTCCCCTGGCTGATCTCAGCCATAGCGACAAACTTGTCGACCGAGCTGTAACCACCGCCCACACTCATATAACCGGTGGGTTTCTCCTTTACCTTTACATCGAGGTCTATGATCGGCAGTCCCGGACGACGGTTCTCAACGACATCCACCGTCTCGAAGTAGTTGAGGTTGGTGAGACGTTCCCTGCTGCGCCTGAGCAGACGGCTGTTGTATTGATCTCCCTCATCAAGCCGTATCTCCCTTCGGATTACCTTGTCGCGGGTCTTGACGTTACCGCCGATATTAATACGGCCGATGCTTGCTTCCGCACCCTCATCGACATCAAGGGCGATAGCAACAGTTTTGGCTTGCTGGTTAGTATCGACCGTAGGGACCACGTTGACAAAGGCCCGTCCCTTTTCGCCATACATTTCATTGATCGCGATCAGGTCTTTGGACATCTTTTCCCGGCTATAGACCTCTCCGGACTTCTGTTTGGTCTTGGCCAGCAACTCTTTTTCGCTGTAAAGGGTGTTACCCTTGATAGATACTGATCCCACCTTGAACTGATCGCCTTCTATGATGGGGATTTTTACCGAGACCTTCGTCTTCTTCTCATTGAAGGTCACCCGGGGCTCCCCTATCTGCACGTAGATATAGCCGTTGTTGTGATAGAGCGCCTTGATATTCTCAAGGTCGTACTGAAGATATTCCTTCTTGTAGACGCCGGTCTGGTCAAACCAGGAGAACATCCACCAGGACTGAGTCGACATCACCTTCTTTATCTTGCGGGAAGAGAGAGCCTTGTTCCCCTCGAACTCAACCTTGGCAAGCGTCACCTTGCTCCCCTCGGATATCTGGTAGGTGATCACGGCCTCGTTCTTGCTAACGGTTTTTACGATGGGGACTATCTCCGCGTGGAAGTAGCCCTCTTCCTCATAGTAGGCACGGAGTTTTTCCGTGTTGTCGGCGATGAGCTGCTGATTCAGGAGTGAGTTGGGAATGATGGTAAGTTTTTCGCGGAGCTTGTCGGTCTCCAGTTTTTTGTTGCCGTCAAACTGGACCTCCCTTACCACCGGCTTTTCGACAACGAGGAATACCAGTTTCAGGCCGCCCTCATACCCCTCGGTGCTGACCTTGATGTCGTCGAAATAACCTATCCCGTAAAGTTTCTTTATGTCGGCGCGGATTACGGCAGGGTCAAAAGCGTCCCCCACCTTCATGGTGAGCTTTGAGCGGATGGTGGACTCTTCTATTTTCCGGTTCCCCTTGACCTCGATGACCTTGATCTGGATCATCTCCTGACTCGCCGGAACTTCTTCAGAAAAGGCATGATTGACGGGCATGAACATCAGGGCACCGGAGAAAACCAGCAGAAGCATAAGTGACCGCGCGCAGAATGATCTGATCCAGCATGCCATAAAATCATCGCCTCCGTAATCCGTAATAGGTGGGAAAAACCGCCGTACTATAACATGAAGCTCTTGAAACTGTAAATAAATAATAAGGCCCGGCTATCAGAAGAACTCCGCGATCAGGCTGTTACTGACAAAGAGTCCGGAATCGGCAATAGACAGCCGTCCATTCTTGAGGTTGACCAGTCCACGAGATTCAAGGCGCCGTGCGACATCCGTGATACGCAAAGCCTCTTCTCCCCATCCGTCCTCAATATCCTTCATCAAAATTCCGTCGGATTTTCTCAAGCCCAGCATCATAAACTCTTTCAGACAGTCGTGACCCCCTAATGGTTCCTGCATAACCGAAGGACCTTCATACGAAGTGTCGAGATAACGATTGATATCGCAACCATTCTCCCACCTTCTTCCTCCCCGGAAGGAGTGGGCGCCGACCCCTATCCCCAGATACTCTCCGTAGTTCCAGTAGTTCATGTTGTGCCTGCACTCGAAACCCGGGCGAGCAAAGTTGGAGATTTCATAGCGACGATAGCCTGATGCCTGAAGGATTTCTACTGCACGGTAATACATCTTCGACTCTTCGTCTGGCACAACCGGCACTATCTCGCCGTTTTCCCGGAGCCTCTCAAAAGGGGTACCTTCTTCGTAGGAAAGACAATAGGCCGAGACATGAGCCGGCTGCAATGCAATGGCTGTCTTCAACGAAGTTTCCCAGATTTCTGGCGATTGCCCCGGAAGTCCATAGATCAGGTCAACCCCTACATTGGCCAGTCCGGCCTCCCGTGCGCCCTTGACCGCCAGCACCGCCGTTTCTGAATCGTGAACCCGTCCTATGGCTTCCAGTAACGGGTCAGAGAACGACTGCACCCCGATACTTACCCTGTTAACACCGGCCTCCTGTATCTTTGCCCAGAAGTCCCGGGAGATCGTCCCGGGATTTACCTCGACCGTTATTTCCGCATCACGGTTGATAGTGAAAGAACCGCGTGCCCCTTCGATGATCTCGCCAAGCAGCTCGGAGCCAATGAGACTCGGGGTACCGCCGCCGACGTAGACGGTGGAGAATGCCGTTCCTTCAAACCTAGCACTCCAGAACTTCATTTCATTGACAGCCGCCGCAACATACCGGCGATACTGCTCACTGCCGGACGCCGTTGACACAAAATCGCAATACAGGCATTTCCGTACACAGAACGGGATATGAATATAGAGGCCCAGATACCGGTTATCCGGCAAAATGACGACAGCAGGCGACAGGATCAAATCTTTGTCCCAAGGAATGGTTTGACAGGCAAAAAGGAATTTAAGTATAGTACAGGCATGGTCGGATGATATACTGTTGAAGAAGAAACGAGCCTGACAAACCGGGGAACGCACAGCAAAAACAGTAGATTCCCGAACAGGTGAGGCCGCTCGACGCAGGTTTCGACGCTACCGAAGGAGGACCCCATGAACCAGGATGAAAGGCTGCGAGAACTGCTGACGGAACTGGCCAGTGTCCTCAACGACGTCTTCACGGGGAATGACCAGATAAAGGACTCCATCAGGAACATAGAAACAGAAGGGTACGAGGTCGACCTGTTCCTCGCCACCGTGACCCGAATCCTGAGAAAGAACCGGCCGGATTCGGAACATCTCTTCAATGCCTTCGACCGCTCATTCCTGCACTCTCTCAGGATCAAACCTGACTAAACCCTAAAGGGCAATGGTCAGCGCGACTTCATCACAATCGGGGAACTTGAAGCACTTGACGCATTCGTTCCATATCTTGTGGGGCAGCTGGTGCTTGTCGATCTCCGAAAAACCCATCTTTTTGAAGAATCCCGGCTGATAGGTCAGGGTAAAGACCGTCTTCACGCCCAAGTCTCTTGCGTCCGCCAGGCATGCATTCACCAGTTCCCTGCCATAGCCATTGCCGGTGTGTCCGGCGAGGACGGCAAGGGACCTTACTTCAGCCAGGCCATCGAGAGTAAGGTGCAGAGCTCCCACCCCCAATATCCGCCCCTCCTCTTCATACACATAAAAATCCCGTAGACTCTCGTGCAGCTCCGCCGCCGACCGCTGGAGCATCTCCCCTTTTTCGGCATAGGCACTGATGACCTTCTGGATATCCTTTACATCACTAACCTTTGCTTTTCGTATCATAATCCGCGGATCGCACTCCCCTCGTCACAGTCTGATTTCCCTTGACATGGCGCAGCCTTGTCTGTTAATTTTACCGCCGCTTTACGACATTTCACTTGCCGAGATAGCTCAGTTGGTAGAGCAGAGGACTGAAAATCCTCGTGTCGGTGGTTCGATTCCACTTCTCGGCACCAGTAAAATTAAAGGGTTGCGAAGATTTTCGCAACCCTTTTTTATGCCCTGTCATCGCTATCTAAAAATATCCTCGAAAATTGATCACTCCGCCCGATTTTTCCCGAAGAGTCGTCGTATTGTATTGGCCGGCTTCTTGAAAAAGTTGTGAAAAGGGCACTCTTCCGCCGTCGAACCCGGGGGAACTTCGGGATGGATCGTTTTGATGGCGGCCAGCATCTCGGGCGGCGCCGTTCCGAGATCGCCCATCTTCTTCTTCAGGAAGGAGTTGTTCATGATCAGCTTCATGGAAGTCATCAGGTAATCGCGCTTGAAAGGATCGTTTGAGAGCTTCATCTCCCTGAACTTGTCCATATAGAACTCTTTGTAGCAGTCCACAATGGCCTGGTCGATCTCCTGGGTCGACATCGCCTTTGGCTTGATGACCGGATCGATGAGGTTATATTTCCGGTAGTCCTTTGTAACGATGTACGGCTCCAGCTCTTCGTACATGTCGGCATAGGGCCACGGTGTTATGGCGAGAAAATGGGCAAAGTCGGGGTTGTACTCCTTGGCCAGATCGAGGGTGCGGCGGATGCTTTCGGGCGTTTCGTTCGGGAAACCAAGAATCATCGAGGTCTCGGTGATGATACCGTGGTCATTGAGCAGACGCAGTGCCTGCATCGACTGATCCACGCTGATCTCCTTCTTCATCAACTCGAGCATCTCCTGGTCGGTGGCCTCGATCCCCACGTAGATGTGAACAATGCCCGCCTGGCGATAGCGCGGCAGTATGTCTTCATCCCGGATAATATCCTCCACCCTGGTCTCCATGAGGATATATACACCGAGATCGCGCTCGATCATCAGGTCGAGGAACCGCTCCCATCGTG
>JAOUDF010000357.1 GCA_029859385.1 Nitrospirota bacterium | reverse complement strand
CACGTAAAGGCGAGTTCGATCCTATGCTCATACCGTAAGCTTCCCCAAAAAGTAGACATGTAAAAAGTAGAGCTTTCTGGCAAAATAAAGAGCCAGGAGGTTCATATGAAGAAGTCCCGTTTTACCGAGTCACAGATCGTTGCAGTACTCAAGGAAGCTGAATCGGGAGTTCCAGTCAGCGAGGTCTGCCGGAAGCACGGCATCTCGGACGCCACGTATTACAACTGGAAGTCGAAGTACGGCGGCATGGAGGTATCCGACCTTCGTCGCATGAAGGAGATGGAACAAGAACTCCATCAGCTCAAGCGCATGTACGCCGACATGGCCCTTGAGAACCGTGCCCTGAAGGACCTGATTGAAAAAAAACTTTAAGGCCGCCAGAGAAACGCGAGGCGATTACTTATCTCATTGCCGAGCACAGTCTGTCGGTGCGGCAGAGTTGCCATTGCATTGGCCTGTCTCGGGCGGCCTATTACCGGACACCAGCTGTTGCCTCTGAGCGCGACGCCGGAGTTATAGCGGCTTTAAACACACTGATAGAACGCCATCCGCGCTGGGGGTTCTGGAAGTGCCGTAAAGCATTGCGTCGTCTTGGGCATAAGTGGAATCACAAGCGCATATACCGCGTTTATTGCGAGCTCAGGCTTAACCAGAAGCGCAGGGCCAAGAGGAGGCTGCCTGAGCGTATTAAGCAACCTTTGTTAGCGCCGCAACAGCCGAACCGGGTCTGGTCTGCTGATTTTATGTGTGATACGCTGTATTCGGGCAGCCGGTTCCGCACGTTCAACGTCATCGACGACTTCAATCGTGAATGTCTGGCCGTTGAGATAGACACCTCGATTACCGGGCGCAGACTGATACGGGTATTTGAGCGGCTTAAATCCGAGCGCGGCCTGCCTGAGACTTTACGGGTCGATAACGGCCCCGAGTTTTTAAGCTGCGACTTCGTTGCATGGGCGGAGCATGCCGGGATGTCGATACGATACATTGAACCGGGCCAGCCGAATCAAAATGCCTATGTCGAAAGGTTCAACCGGACGTACCGTGAGGAGTTCCTGAGCTTGTATCTGTTTAGAAACTTGAATGAGGTGCGCGAAGGCACACACCGCTGGAGGATCGACTATAACGAGAGCCGCCCGCATGATGCGCTTGGAGATAAAACACCGACGGAGTGCTTGCCAAACAACGCCGGAAACTCTGCTTTAGAACTGTCTACGAAATAGGGAAGCTTACGTAGGGGTTCAGTCCAGAAGTGACTTTAATTTTTTGGCGCTGTGTTGTCGAGGCAATCTTTGTCCATGCGTATTTCGCGACATTCATAGATATCTTTTATGTCGCTGTCTTTGAAAATATCATCTATCTTATCTTCATGTGGCCACTTTAGATTCTTCTTTTGCTCTCCAAATATCTCATCGATAGGTTTACGATTGCCGAGATTTATGCCAAAAACAACAAGCGGGTCACTTTTGACTAACCTGACCTTTGCATAGTCAAGTTCTTTTTCAATAACGTCCCGGCTAACATCGTAGCCTTCGGAGGCAAGAATAATAAGCGCACATGCCTCGCCAAGACGATCTCCTATGAATTTGCTTTCCTCATCGAATCTCATAACTTTGCCAAAACGGTACTCCCAAATTTCGAAATTATTTTTGATGGCAAAATAATATAAACCATGAAGAATGTGGTGACTCTCCGGTGATTTCAGTGAATGATAGATGTTTACTCTTTTGGGTTTCTTGCCGTTGTTTTTGATTGACCTCTTTCGCGCCATCAAATTCATCTGTTCAAGCATAACAAAATAATAGTCTTGTGAGTGCAAGCTCATATTTTGAAGACAAACGTCGATGCATTGCTGATATGCTTCTTCGGCTTTTTTAAAGTACGCATTTTGCTTATCTTCACTCATATCGGGAAGGGCCGCCTCTTTATATGCATTTCCGAGTGCAATTAAAGAATAGATAAGGTCTCCATGCCTGTGTATTTTGTCAAATATTTCACTTGCTTCAATATAATCATTAAAAGATTTTTCATCTGATTCCATTGCGGGCTTTTTACTACAGTCATTTTTAGAGCAGATATAACAATCCATAAAATGGTTAATATACTGGTCGGCACGTTCTTT
>JAOUDF010000356.1 GCA_029859385.1 Nitrospirota bacterium | reverse complement strand
GGGCCAGCTCGGTGCGGGAGTTGATTACGTCAAGCACCGCCTCGGCCCGGGTCAGGTCGATCCTGCCGTTGAGAAAGGCCCGCTGGGTAAACTCACCGGGCTCGGCGGGCCGAACTCCCTCCCCCAGCAGCAGGCCGAACACCCGACGCAGAGGCGCCATACCGCCATGGCAGCTTATTTCGACGACATCCTGACAGGTGTAGCTTCGGGGCGCCTTCATGGGGATGAGGAGCACCTCGTCCACTGTTTCCGAAGTGTCGGGATCGACGATGAAACCGTACAGGACCTGGTGCGAAGGGATGTCGGAACGGGACTTGCCCGAAGGGGAGCGGAAGAGGCGGAGGGCGACAGGAAAGGCGTCAGGGCCGCTGATGCGGATGATGCCGATGCCGCCTTCGCCGGGCGGCGTGGCCAGTGCGGCGATGGTGTCGTCAAGGTTCATGAGAATTTCAGATTTGAGATTTCAGATTCAAGATTCAATCTGAAATTTGCACTGTGAAATCTGAGATTCAAATAGCGCATGCGCTATTTGATGTACTTGTTCGTCACGTACTGCTGCACAATCTGCAGCGAATTGTTCACCAGCCAGTAGAGCACCAGACCCGCGGGGAATGTAAAGAACATGACACTGAATATGACCGGCATCCAGAGCATGATCTTCTGCTGCATCGGATCGGTGATGGTGGTGGGGGTCATCTTCTGCATGACGAACATCGAGATACCCATCAGCACCGGCAGCGGCCCCACGGGGAAGCCCATGACATGAATGAGGGCATCGGGCGCGGAAAGGTCGTGAATCCACCAGAAAAACGGCGCATGCCTCAGTTCAATGGATACCAGAAGCACGTTGTAGAGGGCGATAAAGACCGGTATCTGGATGACCATGGGGAGGCAGCCGCCCAGGGGGTTGACCTTGTGCTTCTTGTAAAGGTCCATCATCTCCCGGTTCATGGAGGTCGGGTCGTTCTTGTATTTTTCCTTGAGCTTGGTCAGCTCCGGCTGAATTCTCTGCATCTCCTTCATCGACTTGGTGCTCTTGTGCGTAAGCGGGATGAAGGCCACCTTGATGATGATCGTCATGATGATGATGGCAATGCCGTAGTTGCCAAAGATGCCGTACAGGAACTGCATGAAGTGGAACATCGGCTTGGCGAAGAGCTTGAACCAGCCGTAATCGATGATGTCCTCGAGCCCGACCTTAAGCGCCGCCAGCCGGTCGTACTGCTTGGGGCCGACATAGAGGAGAAACTTCGCCGTCACCGCACCGGAGCCTGTCAGGGCAACGGTCAGGTCGGGGAGCGCCGCATCGCCCGTCCCCACGGCAGATACATCGAGCAATGATATCTGGCTCTGGGGAACCAAGGCGGCCATGAAATATTTATCCTCAATAGCCGTCCATGCAACCCCGCCGGTATATGACTTGCGGGCCTCCAGCAGTTTGGAGGTCTCATCCGCTTCCCGCTTGCCCTGCACCATGGTCACCGGCCCCTCATGGACCCCCATCATGCCGCCGGGGCTCCTGCTGGTAAGCCCCATACCCGTGCCGAGAGCCAGGCGATAGTCGCTGCCGCCCTGGAGGTTCAGGTCAAGGTCGATCTTGTAGTCATCGTTGTAAAAGGTAAGCTTCTTGGTCACCGCCAGCCCATCGGGGCCGACATAGGAGAAGCTGAGAGATGCAGAGGGGTTGGCTGTCGAAAGGACCAGCTTTTGCGTGTCAGGCTGAAAAGCTGCGACTACCGGCTTGCCGCCGGAAAGGACAACCAGTGGCCTGTTGCCTTCCGCTGATACCAGCGCGGCCGCATTGACCGGTTTCCCCGCTTCATCGACATGCCGCTTTATCTCGAAGCTTTTGAGGGTTGCACCGGTAGTGCTGAACACGGCCCGATAGAGGTCGGTTTCGACCGTAACCTCTTTCTCCGGCACGGCCACCGTCGGGGTTGCAGCGGGAGTCGTCGCCTGCACAGGGGCCTGCGCGAGAGCCTGAGCTACTTCGGCGGAGGTGGCCGGCCCGGTCGTCGGTGCGGATTCCGTCGCAACCGGAGCCGTCATCTCAGGCGGTGGCGGCAACAGTTTCATATTAAGGAACTGAAAACCGAGCAACACCAGCACGGAGAGGACAATGGCTATAACGACATTCTTTTCCA
>JAOUDF010000355.1 GCA_029859385.1 Nitrospirota bacterium | reverse complement strand
ATTTCCGAGCAGCACGGCAACTTTATCGTCAACACCGGCACTGCCACGGCATGGGATGTACTGGGCCTTATCAGCCGCATTCAGAAGAAGGTGCTGGACGATACCGGCATACAGCTTGAACTTGAAATAAAAATAATATGAAAAGGGGTTGACTCAATACTGCATATTGGGTATGGTTTCACGAATTTATCCTGTATCTTGTGGTAGCTTGGGCGATGAATGACTCTGTCTCATTTTGCCTGCCCGCTTCCATGTATAAGGTTCTGAAATGGCGATGAAAAGCAAGAAAATCGCCGTCCTTATGGGCGGCCTCTCCGCGGAGAGGGAGATATCCTTCAAGACCGGCAAGGCCGTAGAGCGGGCGCTGCAAAACAGGGGATACGAGACCGTCGCCATCGATGCCGGAAGGGACCTGGTCGAGCGCCTGTGGGGCATACAGCCTGACGCAGTGTTTATAGCGCTGCACGGAAAGTATGGCGAGGATGGGATCGTGCAGGGTGTGCTCGAACTCATGGGGATCCCTTACGGCGGTTCCGGGGTGCTGGCCAGCGCCATCGCCATGGACAAGGCGGCGGCGAAGAAGATCATGCTTGCGTCGGGGATACCGACGGCGCCCTTTGCGGAGTTTTCCCGGGAGACCTGGAGCGCGGCGGATGAGCCGGAACTCCCTTTTCCCTATCCGGCAGTGGTAAAGCCTGTCTGTGAGGGGTCCGCCATTGGCGTGACCATCGTCGACAATGCCGGGGCGCTGCGGACCGCGCTGGAAAACGGTTTCAAGAATTACGACCGGTTGATGGCCGAGGCCTATGTGGATGGCCGGGAGCTTACGGTTGGGATACTCGATGACACGGCGCTGCCGGTGGTTGAGATCATCCCCGTGGGAGAGTTTTACGATTTCGGCGCCAAATATACGGCGGGGATGAGCCGTCACCTGGTCCCCGCGGATATCGACGCCGAAACCGCCTCGCGGATGCAGGATGTAGCGCTTAGGCTCCACAAGGCCATTGGCTGCCGCGGCGCGACCCGGGTCGATATCCGGCTCGACCGTGCTACCGGCACTCCCATGGTCCTTGAGATAAACACCATTCCCGGCATGACCGAAACGAGCCTGCTTCCCGAGGCCGCGGCGAGCGCCGGAATCAGTTTCGACGACCTGGTGGAGCGAATCCTCCAGTCGGCATTTTCGGGCGAAAGGATCCATGCGTGACTACAAGGTCAGCGCCCGTGAGGGCAAGCAGAGGTATCTGCGTCGTCGCCGTAACAGAGGTCTTGTATCACGGCGCGACAAGAGGGCTCGTCTTTTCAGGAACCTCACGCGGCTCTTTGTCCTCTGGATAGCGGCGGTCCTGCTCTACATGGCGGCCATGGGCGTAGGGGCCATTCTTCGGAGCAACCTTTTCGAGATCACGAAGGTTGAGTACGAAGGGCAGGCGCGCCTCACGCATGATGAGCTGCTTCAGCTCTCGGGAATCGAGTCGGGCGCCAACATCTTCAGTGTTGACCTCGCCGAAGCCTGTGACCGGCTCGGAAAGTCGCCGTGGGTACGCGAAGCCGCCGTGCGGAGACTCCTTCCGTCCCGGATCAGGGTGGAGATAGTTGAACGAGTCCCCGCGGTTCTGGCCAGGGTCAACGGAGAACTTTACCTCGTCAGTCGGGATGGCGTCTCCCTTGGGATTGCAGCCGAGGCTGACCGAGGAACCCTTCCGGTGGTCAGCGGCATTGCCATAGGGAAGGACGGTGCCGAAGAGGGGGCGGAGATCAAGGTCACCGCGGCCCTGGAGCTGGGTGATTACCTGAAGAAAAGCAAATTTGTCTCCTCCGAGGATAGAGCGGAGATAAAGGTTGATGACCCTTCCAGCGTCATCCTGATGTTCAACGGCGTTGAGATAAGGGTTGGTCGCGGCGGGTATGAAGAGAAGTTCAAGAGGTTGTCGGAGGTTGAGTCGGATATCCGGCGGCGGCAGATCGAGGTGTTGTACATCGATCTGAGGTTTCCGGACAAGGTGATTATCAAGCCGGTACATGATGAAACCGGAGCTGAAGGCAACAAGGGCCAATAGACAGGGAGTCGCGGAAAGATGGCCAGACGGGATAACATAGTAGTAGGCCTCGACATCGGTACCACCAAGATATGTGTGGTAGTCGGC
>JAOUDF010000104.1 GCA_029859385.1 Nitrospirota bacterium | reverse complement strand
GCCTTTACGCAGCGGGCCGCCACATCAATGTTATTCTCTTTCATCTTTCACTCCTGTAAGTGTTAGGTAAGGTTTCTTTCCTCCACTGGCAAATAAGCATATTCGAACATTAGAATATTGTCAAGACATTTTTTATATACGCCTCCTTTCCGAAGAAAGTGTTGCCCCATCGGGTGTTATTTGTTAATTTTATACTTTAAACATGAAACCTATCAAAGGGCAACTGATTTTAAGTGAACACGAGCACGGATCTTTCCAAGGAACTCAACCCCCGCCAACTCGAAGCCGTAACCGCCGCCGAAGGCCCGCTCCTTATTCTGGCGGGGGCAGGAAGCGGCAAAACCCGGGTAATCACCTACCGCATCGCTCACCTTATCAGGGAGTGCGGCGTCAAGCCCTGGAACATCATGGCAGTGACCTTCACCAACAAGGCCGCCGCCGAGATGAAGGAGCGCGTCGACAGGCTTCTGGGCGGCCTTGCGGGATCACTCTGGGTAAGCACCTTTCACTCGGCCTGCGTCCGGATTTTGAGAAGAGACATAGACCGTCTCGGTTTCAACCGTGATTTTGTCATCTACGACAGCGGCGATGCACTCTCGCTGATAAAATCTATCGTGAAGGAGCTGGGGATAAATGAGCAGATGTACAATCCCAACGCCATTTACGGCAGGATCAGCAGCCTGAAGAATGCCCTGATCACCCCCGCTGCCTACGCCGCCGAGGCCCAGACCTTCGGCATTGAGGCCAAGACGGTCCAGGTTTACTCACGGTACGAGGAGGCCCTTAAGCGCAACAATGCCGCCGATTTCGACGACCTGCTGATGCTCACCGTCCGCCTCTTCCAGCAGCACGCCGATATCCTTGCCAAATACCTTGACCAGATTCACTACCTCATGGTCGACGAATACCAGGACACCAACCACGCCCAGTACAAGCTGGTAAAGCTGCTGGCGGGAACCCGTCGCAACGTCTGCGTGGTGGGCGACGACGACCAGAGCATCTACCGGTTCCGGGGCGCGGACATCCGCAACATCCTCGAATTCGAAAAGGACTTCCCCGAGACGCGGGAGGTCAAGCTGGAGCAGAACTACCGCTCGACGCAGACCATCCTGCGGGCAGCAGGCGCAGTGGTGGACAAGAATCGGGGTCGGAAGAAGAAAACCCTCTGGACCGAGAACCGCGATGGCGAGAAGATCACCTGCTACCGGGCGGACAACGAGGAGGACGAGGCTTTCTATATCTGCCGCACGGTGCAGAACCTCGTCAGCCGCGAGGGGCGCAATCTCAACGAGATAGCCTTTCTCTACCGCACCAATGCCCAGTCCCGCGTACTGGAAGAAGCCCTCAGCCGGACGGGTCTCCCCTACCGTATCGTCGGCGGACTGCGCTTCTACGACCGCAAAGAGGTCAAGGATATGCTGGCCTACCTGAAATTTGTGGCCAACCCGGCCGACGGTGTCGCGCTGCGACGGATCATCAATACCCCCGCCAGAGGCATCGGCGAAACCACTATTGGCAGGCTTCAGGAACACGCATCGGTCACGGACCTGCCCCTTTACAAGGCCGCCATGGACATGCTGTCAAAAGGGTTGCTGCCCAACGCCGTCGCAAGGAAGATAGCCGATTTCCTCGCCACAATGAAAGAGATCATCGAGTTTTCGCGCACACCGGAGGCAACGGCGTCGGCGGTAGTGAAAAAGGTCTATGACGCCTCGGGATACGAAAATGCCCTCAAGACCGAGGGGACCGAGGATGCCCGCGGCAGGCTCGAAAACATCGGCGAACTTCTCTCGGCAGCCGAGGATTTTGAGGAGGAGAGTGAAGACAAGTCCCTCCCGGCATTTCTCGACCGGGTAGCACTGGTCTCCGATCTGGACAGCCTCACCGAAGACAGGGAAGGCAAAGGCGCCGTCACCCTCATGACCCTGCACAGCGTAAAGGGTCTCGAGTTCCCGGTGGTCTTCATCACCGGCATGGAGGAGGGGATATTCCCCCACAGCCGCGCCCTTACCAGCGAGCCCGAGCTGGAAGAAGAGCGCCGCCTCTGCTACGTAGGCATCACCCGGGCCAGGGAGAGGCTCTATCTCACCAACGCCCGGGGACGAAGGCTTTACGGTGCGCCGCAGTACAACGCGCCTTCCCGTTTTCTCTACGATATCCCCGACGACCTGATGGAGACGATCGGTTCAGGCGTTTCCCAGGGAAGCCTCGACCTGGGTGATGACGACGAACCCTTCGAGGATGAACAGCCGGTTATACGACGCCCCGCCGTAAGCCGGCCGGGCGGCACTATTCCGCGGCAACCCGGCACAGCCGTGAAGGAAGAGACAGCCCCCTTCCCCATCGGCTCATCGGTGCGCCATTCCAAATGGGGGGCGGGAAAGGTAAAGGCCATCTCCGGCACTGGCGAGATGGCGAAAATGACGGTATATTTTCTGGGCGTCGGCGAAAAGACGCTGGTGCAGAAATATGCAAATCTGACAAAATTGTAAACAAGGAGAAACGGTGAAAATTTCCACTGAAGATGTCCGACATATTTCCCGATTGGCGCGCCTCAACATTACCGACGAAGAGACCGAGGTGATGCGCGGCCAGCTCGACAGCATCCTGACCTATGTCGACAAGCTGGGTGAGCTCGACACCAAGGATGTAAGCCCTATGTCCCATGTCATTCCCCTGCAGAACGTCCTGCGCGAAGATGTCGACAAGGAATCTCTGCCGCGGGAGAAGGCATTGGCAAACGCCCCGGAGAAGTCGGACGGCTGCTACCGGGTACCCAAGATTATCGAGTAAGGAGGATTTACATTGTATCGCACCATGCTTCGCTGCAAGATTCACCGCGCAACCATTACCGAGGCCAACCTTGAATACGAGGGGAGCCTCACGGTAGATGAAGACCTCATGGACGCCGCCGGTATCAGGGCCTTTGAGCAGGTCACCATCACCAACCTCAACAACGGTGAGCGGATAGAAACATATGTTATCCCCGGCCCCAGAGGCTCCGGCGTCATGTGCCTCAACGGCCCCGCCGCCCGCAAGGGGATTGCCGGAGACAAGGTGGTAGTCTTCTGCTACGAGCTCTACACCGACGACGAGCTGAAAAACTACAAACCGGCCATCATCAAGGTTGACGCAAAAAATCAGATAGTCAAAAGCTGACCCTGCTCCCCACCCTCACCCTGGCCCTCTCCCTGAGGGAGAGGGAATACTTGGCTCCCTCCCCTTCAAGGGGAGGGTTGGGGTGGGGATGGGACAATATTTCAAGGAGCCTGAATGAGCCAATTACACCGCCGCACGATTCACGAACTGCACGAGCTTCTGAAGAAGAGAGAGGTTTCATCCCGCGAAATCACCCAGTCGGTCCTGGACCGGATCAGCGCCGTCGACACAACCGTCGGCGCATTTCTGCATGTCGAGCCCGAGAAGGCCCTGCAGGAGGCCGACGAGGTCGACAAGACCATCCGCGGCGGCGGGCATGTAACGCCCCTTACCGGCATTCCGGTCGCCATCAAGGACAACCTCAACGCCGAGGGGCTGCCGACAACCTGCGCATCGAAAATCCTCAAGGGCTTCAGGCCCCCCTATGACGCCACCGTGGTCCATCGCCTCAAGCAGAACGGCGCCGTCACCGTCGGCAAACTCAACATGGACGAGTTCGCCATGGGCTCTTCCACCGAGAATTCCGCCTATCAGAAGACACGGAACCCGTGGGACACCGAGCGGATCCCCGGCGGCTCCAGCGGCGGCTCTGCCGCTTCGGTTGCGGCAGACGAATGCATCGCGGCCCTGGGTTCCGATACCGGTGGTTCCATCCGCCAGCCAGCATCATGCTGCGGCGTGGTTGGGCTCAAGCCCACTTACGGCCGGGTCTCCCGCTACGGCCTCGTCGCCTTCGCCTCGTCACTGGACCAGATCGGCCCCCTCACCAAGGACGTCACCGATGCCGCACTGATGATGAACGTCATCGCCGGTCACGACCACCGCGATTCCACCTCGGCCAACGTCAAGTCGCCCGATTATACGCGGTGCCTCGAGGTCGACATGAAGGGGAAGGTTATCGGCATCCCCAAAGAGTATTTCATCGAGGGAATGGACCGGGAGGTGGAACAGTCAGTCCGCGGCGCCATCAAGGTGCTTGAAGGGCTGGGTGCTGAAGTAAAAGAGATATCGCTCCCCCACACCGACTACGCAGTCGCGACCTACTACATCCTCGCCACCGCCGAGGCCAGCTCCAACCTGGCCCGCTACGACGGTGTGAAATACGGCCACCGTACCGAGCACTCGAAGGATCTTGTTGAGATGTACATGAAGAGCCGCGCCGAGGGCTTCGGTCCCGAGGTAAAACGGCGCATCATGCTGGGCACCTACGTCCTCTCGTCCGGCTACTATGATGCCTACTACCGCAAGGCGCAGCAGGTGCGGACTTTGATCAAGCAGGATTTCGACGACGTGTTCGGCGACGTGGACCTTATCGTTACCCCCACGGCACCCACCCCGGCCTTCAAGTTCGGCGAGAAGACCAAGGACCCGCTCCAGATGTACCTCTCCGACATCTTCACCATCTCGGTGAACCTGGCGGGGGTCCCGGGTATCTCCGTTCCGTGCGGCTATACGTCAGCGGGACTTCCCATCGGCCTGCAGATCATCGGCAAGCATTTCGACGAGGAAACGGTGCTGCAGGCGGCATACAGCTATGAGCAGTCATCGGGGATCGAATCAAGGAAACCGGCTCTATAGGGCTACGACAATCGGACTCAATGTTTTTGTCATTCCGGCGAAAGCCGGAATCCAGTGCCTTTAGAGTCAACTGGACACCGGTTTTCACCGGTGTGACGGCCTTTTATGAAACTATCAGGATTCAATAAAAATTGTCCACGAAATGGAGACAATAAATGGAATTTGAAGCAGTCATAGGGTTGGAAGTCCACGCCCAGCTTACCACCAAGTCGAAGATATTCTGCGGGTGCAGCACCCGCTTCGGCAGCGAACCCAACACCCAGACATGCCCTGTCTGCATCGGCATGCCCGGCGTTCTGCCGGTGCTCAACAAGACCGCCATCGAGTACATCGTAAAGACGGCCATCGCCACCAATTGCACCGTAGCGCCTTACAGCCGCTTTGCGAGAAAGAACTACTTCTACCCCGACCTTCCCAAGGGGTACCAGATCTCCCAGTTCGAGCTGCCAGTGGCGCAGCACGGCCATATCGACGTAGTGGTGGAAGGAGAGGTCAGAAAGATCGGCATCACCCGTATTCATCTGGAAGAGGACGCGGGGAAGAACCTGCACGAGGGGATCGTCGGCGCCAGCCATGTGGACCTCAACCGCGCCGGCGTGCCGCTCATGGAGATCGTCGGCGAGCCCGACATCCGCACCCCCGAAGAGGCGGCCGAGTACATGCGCAAGCTCCGCTCCATCCTTCGCTACATAGGCGTCTGCGACGGCAACATGGAAGAAGGCAGCCTGCGCTGCGACGCCAACGTCTCCATCCGTCCCGTGGGTCAGAAGGAGTTGGGCACCAAGGCCGAGATCAAGAACATGAACTCGTTCAAGAACGTGGCCAAGGCCATCGAATACGAGATCAAGCGGCAGAAGCAGGTGGTGATGAGCGGCGGCCGTATCGTGCAGGAGACGCGGCTGTGGGACGCCAACAAGGGCGTTACCCTCTCCATGCGCAGCAAGGAAGAGGCCCACGACTATCGCTACTTCCCCGAGCCCGACCTGGTGCCGGTGGTGGTCGACCAGGAATGGATCGACGAACTCACCGAGGGCCTGCCCGAGCTGCCCGATGCCAAGCGGGAGCGGTTCGTGAGCCAGTACGGGATTCCCGAATACGACGCCGATGTCCTCACCCAGAGCCGCGCCATGGGCGATTACTACGAAGCCTGCGTGACCGCGTACAACCAGCCCAAGACCGTAAGCAACTGGATCATGGGCGACGTCATGCGCGAACTGAAGAACGCCAACCTGGAGATCGAGGAATGCCCGCTCTCCCCCGAGCGGCTGGCAGGAATGCTCAAGCTCATGGAAGACGGCACCATCAGCGGCAAGATCGCTAAAACCGTCTTCGAGGAGATGTTCAAGAGCGGAAAGGACGCCGAGACCATCGTGAAGGAGCAGGGGCTGGTGCAGGTCACCGACACCGGCGCCATCGAGAAGGTCATCGAGGAAGTCATGGCCGCCAACCCGCAGCATGTGGCCGACTATCGCTCGGGCAAGGAGAAGCTCTTCGGGTTCTTCGTGGGGCAGGTAATGAAGGCCAGCCAGGGGAAGGCCAATCCGGCGATGGTGAATGATCTGTTGAAGAAGATGCTGGCGGGGTAGATCGTTGTCTGACTAGCAAACATGCTTGATGCACGCTTCATGAAGGACCACATAACTTCTGTCTCACAGATTGCAAGTACCTTTGCACCGGAGTCTTGCAACAAGTCAGCATAAGGTAGAGCTTCAATATCAATGGTCAACAAGTGCCTGAGAAGCTCGGCAAGAGTTGCCACAACGGATTTCAGAACAAAGGCATAGTTAGCGGAGGCGGCTTAATGGGCAAGCGATTTGTGATTCTTCATCTTTCAGATGCGCATATCGGTCATCCGGATCATTTCCCCGACGTAAATAGCGTGCTCGACCCATTGCTGACTGATCTTAATCGTGCTTTCAACCATGACAAGTTATTGCCATCTTTAATCGTATTTTCTGGAGATCTTGTTTATGGCGATATTCCAGAGAAACCAATCAAAAAACAATTCGATGATGCTAAAACATTTATTGAAAAGGTACACGGCTGTTTTAACAAGTCATTGGGAGACATCCCACTTCTTCTCGTACCAGGAAATCATGATATAAATCGGAACTCTGTCGGTGAAGACCAGAAACTTTATCGAGATAAATTCACAAGTGAAATCGTTGAAAAATTGATGCAAAAGAAAGAGGCAACTTGGAAACGAATTATTGAACGCCAGAAAGAATGGTTATCATTCGTTCAACAACTACCAAACCAACCTTGGCAGATTGATGAAAATCTATTATTGACCACAGGAAAGATTGCTCATAATGACAAATTCAACATCGGTATCGTAGGTCTAAACTCAAGCTGGGCTTCACATGAACAAGGTGAGCAAGGTCGCCTATGGGTAGGAGAATTCCAATACAAGAAAGCGTACGAGGCTATAAAGGACTGCGACCTAAAGATCGCTGTAGCGCACCATCCTCTTGACTGGCTGCATCAGGATGAGAAAAACCTTCTAACGCAGAAAATAGAATCGCAGTTTAACATTTACTTACACGGTCACGAGCATAGCCAATGGTTTACTGACTCGCGTAAACATTTAAAATGCGCTGCAGGCACCTGTTATGCAGACTCTAAAGATCGTAATGGTTATTCGTGGCTTGAGATTGATTTTGAGACTTCAGATTCGCAAATCAGGCTACGGGAATATACCAATCAAGGTGCTGGAGATTGGCGATCCAATTATATTCCAGATAAAACCGATGAAAATGGTATTGCCAAACTTACATTTTTAAGAGACCTCACTGCCACGGTGGTACCGACGACACAGAAAGAGAAGCCCGTCTGTAAAGATTTACCTCACCACCTTGTAGGATTTCTTAAGATTCTGGAAGATCAATATTTTTTAAGGTGGGAACGGGGCAGCTTACCGACTGCTCTCAATGGCGTCAGCATTTATTGGCCCGTACGATTACGGCATCCCACACCGATACACGCTGTTCAGTGCTTTGTTGCTGCTGGTCTACAGAAACTAGGCTGTCATATTTACTTGTGGATAGACGACTTGGGTACACAAGAATATCAATGCCATGTTTTTATAGAGAAGCTATTGGAATGGTATAAGAAAGCGGGGGGAAATGAATCACATATTACCGTTAAACAGTTTAATGACATTCTAGAAGGGGCGGGGAGAAACATTGAACCAGCGTGGCAAATGCTTCAAAAATGGCTGGGAAATAGTTTCTACATGACTGATCAGATCCTCAGAATTTCAAAGATATTACCCACTGCCGACGACTACACACATGATATGCCACAGAATGTGCTAGATGAAATCAAGAAACGTCGCCCTCGCCGCCTGATGACTCCCTCTATGGTTTGGACATGCCTATCTGTATTACATCAAGAACAAAAAGAAGGAACTCAACAAATTATCACTCTTAGCGGTTATGATGAAAGAGAACTTTGGGATGCTTGGCAGAAATGCTGTAGTCCTCCTAGTATGAAGGTGGGGCATCTCTACGTCTCAAAGTTGATGCGCAGGACCTCTCAAGGTGAAACAACATTACACATGGCAGACAACCATCTCAACTGGACCAGCAAAGAGGACATCGAAAGTAATTTCGAGAAAGCATACTGCGACGACGACGGCCATATCTGGGACAATCCGCGCAATATGATAGCATGGGCGGTAAACAACTGCGTTCTACTTCCAAACTATATCGCCCAGAACCATGACGATTTTCAGATTAATGGGCTATCAATCAGAAAGCTTGACGACTTGAAAACGTATCGCCCAATAGACATCCGAGAAGAATTAGTTTCGGCAGTCAATCGTTGGCTATTTTAAGCACAACCCAAATGAGACCAGTGGAAAAAAACAATTTAACACCTATGCTTGAGCGCACGTCATTAATACGTGGCATATACCGTTCGCTGATTCAACAGGGGCGAGCATATGCTGCATTTGACCCCAAAAGAGTTGGCCCACTCATTGATAAGTTGGGGCAACACGAGATTATCTTTGATCCAATGTCAGGCTATGGCGGCCTAATAACACTGTGTGCAAAAGCAAAGACACTCAAATCTGCCTATTGTATTGAATACAATCCCCCCGCGTATTTGTGGCAGATTTTAATCAACCCATGTCATGCCGAAAAAATGCTCACTATTATCGACCATATTTCAAAGGTTAGAAGAAAATGGCCCGTTATGAATAGACGGGCTACT
>JAOUDF010000354.1 GCA_029859385.1 Nitrospirota bacterium | reverse complement strand
TTTACCAATAATCATATCGCCGCCGCCAACCCAATCGACGTCACAAAACCCGGCCCTCTGTGATACTGAAAGCTCGAATGCGAGCAATCCTTTTGTTGGGTTACGCTGCGCTAACCCAACCTACGAAGACTATCATCACTGCCCTTGCTTCACAAGAATAAACTCCAGCACGAATCCACAGAGGGAGCGCGCCCACTTTATCGAGGCAACGGCGTCAATCTTTACAGAGACGCGCACATAGCAATCAAAAAGATGATTTCCTTAAAGCGTTGTGGTAGTATTCTTCTTTTAACAATTCGCATTTCGCACGCAATGTGCAACGGGAAGGCACAATGAAGAAGAAACTCTATAACGTAGCGATCGCCGGGGCAACCGGTGTCGTGGGCAAGGAATTTTTAAAGATACTCGAAGACCGAAAGTTTCCGGTCGGAGAGTTAAAGCTACTCGCATCGGAGCGAAGCGCAGGCTCACGCCTTACTTTCAGGGGCGAAGAAATTCCGGTAACGCTTCTTGACGACGAGTCGTTCAAGGGCGTGGACATCGGGCTATTCTCCCCTGGGGCGTCGGTTTCCGCAAAGCATGCGCCGCGCGCCGGTAAGGCGGGCTGCATCGTAATCGACAATACGTCGCAGTTCAGGATGGACGCCGACGTGCCGCTTGTCGTGCCGGAGGTAAACCCGAAGGCGATAGCCGAGTACAAGAAGAAAATGATAATCGCAAACCCGAACTGCTCGACCATACAGATGGTCGTTGCCTTAAAGCCCATACACGACAAGTTCAGGATAAAGCGCATCGTCGTATCGACATATCAATCGGTCTCCGGCGCGGGCAAAGAGGCTATGGAAGAGCTCTCGGATCAAGTGAGGGCATTATTCAACATGCAGTCCGCGCAAGCCAAGGTGCTGCCTCAACGGATCGCCTTTAACTGCATCCCGCAGATAGATTCCTTCCTCGATAACGGCTACACAAAGGAAGAGATGAAGATGGTAAACGAGACGCAAAAGATCTTCGGCGACGACACCATTCGCGTAACGGCAACGACCGTGCGCGTGCCGGTATTCGTGGCGCACTCGGAATCAGTCAACATAGAAACGGAAAAGCCCATTACCCCGGATGCCGTAAGAAAGCTTCTGTCAAAGGCCCCTGGCGTAACCGTCTTGGACGACCCGAAAAAGGGCGTATACCCGATGCCCGTTGAAGCGGCCGATACGGACGACACGTTCGTCGGAAGGATTCGCAAAGACGAGTCAATTGAAAACGGCATAAACATGTGGATAGTGGCGGATAATCTGAGAAAGGGCGCGGCGTTAAATGCCGTGCAGATAGCCGAGATTCTCATAAAGGACTACATATAAAAAATCGCCATGGCCGGCGCGGCAGCGCCGGCACCACAGGGCTTATTTAACCGCGCGTCAAAATCCCCCCTTGCCCCATCCAAAAAAGGGGGGATTGTTTTTTTACGCGGACTTATTTTATAATCCGAAAAGATTTGACCCCCTATGCGAAATATCAAAATCACAATAGAATACGACGGCACCAACTACGCGGGCTGGCAATTTCAAAGGTTCTGCCCGTCGATACAGGGCGAACTTCTGAATGCCATAAAGAAGCTAACGGGCGAGGAAGTCCTGCTCTCCGGCGCGTCGCGCACCGATACGGGCGTACACGCTATCGCCCAGATAGCCAACTTCAAGACCGAAACGGAAATAAAATGCTTTCACATAATGCTCGGCCTTAATTCGTACCTGCCGCCGGACATCGCGATAACGAATGCGCAGGAAGCGCCTTTGGATTTCGACAGCAGGCACGACTCAAAGGGCAAGACCTACATATATCGAGTTCTTAACCGCCAGTCCCCTTCCCCGCTTGAACGCAACAGAAGCTGGTTTGTGCGCAGACCCGTTGACATTGAGCTCATGCAACAAGCTACCGTGCATATGATAGGCGAAAAAGACTTTGCGTCCTTCATGGCCGCAGGAAGCGACGCATCGCACTCGATGCGCGAAGTCACAGGAATTACAATTATCGAAAGGCCGGATTCCATCGTAGAGATCGAAGTAAAAGGCACGGCTTTTCTAAGACACATGGTGCGCGTAATGGCCGGAACGCTCGTCGCGGTCGGGCACAAAAGGTTCGCCCCCGACTACGTCAAGACGATAATCGAAAAAAAGGATC
>JAOUDF010000103.1 GCA_029859385.1 Nitrospirota bacterium | reverse complement strand
AGGGTTGATTCAGGCGGGCCTGATCGTCGTGGCTCTTGGATTACTGGCGGGATGTGCCCCATGGACGGTTGTCGGTGGTCCATATCAGGACTCTGATCTTGGGTTTACTGTTGACCTGCCGCACGGATGGCATAAGAGCAACATGGCAAAGGATATGCTGGTAATTACCCGTGATGGCCTGGCTCTCGATCTCATTACCATCGGGCGGGAAGATATTGAGAAGAAGGAAGAGGAGGGTGGGGCAATAAAGCGATTGACAAAAGGTATGCTGCCTCAGGAAGCGTCAGATGTGATAGCTGATCGGATTCGCTCCGATACCAGTCTAATGAACGTGCAACTTTTGGAGAATATCCCCGCCGACATTGGCGGGCAAAAGGGGTATCGGCTAACCTACTCCTACCGAACGGCCTCGGGCCTGCCTAAAAAAGTCGTAAGCTACGGATTTTTATTGGGAAAGTGGCTCTATTCCATCAGCTACGAGGCTCCCGTAAGGCACTATTTCGACGCATATTTCAGCGTTTTCGAGAAGGTGAAAGGGTCTTTCAGTGTTGGGGGGACGGAGGAATAGAGGAGCGAAAGTAGATTATAGCATTGGGCGCGGGTGTCCATCATCTTGTCACACCCATATTCACCATCAGCAAAGACCCCAGGAGCTTCCAGTCTGATATAACGGATTGTTTGTAATAAGATTGCGATAGCGTAATGCGAACGCGTTCCTCATCATAATGCTAAAAGATAGCTCTGGAGTTGTACCATTGGCGGTGACGTGAAGAGTGGGCTTCCAAGCCCAGGAGGCTTGTTGATGGTGGATTCTGGCGTATGAAAGGAGTTGATTGTAAAGGCTGTTTGGTATATTTTGTTTTCTGGTGGTAAGCGTGTTTCCATGCCATGGCGGAAGTACTTGTGTATTTTACTTTTTCGGGAGGAAAAGACATGAAAAGACTCTTGCCCGTTGGAAAGATTGAGGTTGTTCTCGCGTTATTAGCCGTTTCCCTTCTCAGGTTGCCAGTTTTTGCAGATGAGTCCTTTTTTTACACGAAGTACAATATTCATGTATGGGATCATGTAAAGCGGGGCAAGCATGAGTATCATGCCAGCTATGCTAATTATACGAGACCGGATGGCGGGCACATAATAATCCCGGCCGGATCGCAGATCACGATACTGGACAAACGTCGTAAAGAGTTCAACTTCCGCGTCGAGAGTGGCAAAGAAAAAATTGAGGTCGAGTTTGAATACCATGAGCCCAGGATGGGGATGACTCTGGATCAGTACCTGGAGAAAATCACCTCGCCCAAGCCTGTTTCATTGGACCACCTTTCCAGTATCGACAAGAAAGGTGTTGCCGAGGGCAAGGCCCTTGTTGGGATGTCAAAAGAAGGAGTCATAACGGCTCTCGGCTACCCGGCTACTCACAGGACACCTTCATTGGATTCTGGGACATGGATTTACTGGACAAACCGGTTTAATGCAATCTCGGTCGAGTTTGATGAAAAGGGAAAAGTCAAGGGGACTAAGGATTAACCGGTGAGGAGTGTTATGAGAAGGTTCTTGCATAGAGCGGTAAGTCTGCTGGTAATTCTGTTAGGTGCACAATCTGCCTTCGCCGACAGGCCTGTGGTTTACACAAGGTACAACATCCATGTCTGGGACAAGGTAACCAAGGATGGAGGCCACGAGTACCATGCAAGCTATGCCAACTATACCGATCCCGGGACTGGCCATTTTGTTATTCCGGCTGGCTCAACGATCACCGTCCTTTGGGTAAGAAACGACTTCAAATTTCGTGTCGAGAGCGACAAAAAGGAGGTCGATTTTGAATTTCACAGCTCGAGGATGGGTATGAGCGTTGAACAGTATATCGAAAAGATTACATCGCCGACACCGGTCACGTTCGACAAACTCTCCGAACTCGATAGTAAGGGCATTGCCGAAGGCAAGGCCCTTGTCGGCATGTCAAAAGAAGGCGTCATGACAGCCCTCGGCTATCCGGCGACTCACAGAACACCAACGCTGGATTCACCTGCCTGGGTTTACTGGACAAACCGCTTCAAATCTATTGCCGTTACTTTCGACAAGGATGGCAAGGTAGTGAAAGGGTCCAGGGACTAATGGTCGATCGGCAGATTGCCCTGGTGACCGGGGCGGGCAAGGGGATAGGCGCGGCGATCGCCGTGGAACTGGCGCGCGACGGGTTCGACATCTGGTTAAACTATAGGAGTGATCATGCTGGAGCCAGGGGAGTTGCGGTTGAGATAGAGGCTCTAGGCGGGCGTTGTACGCTGCTTCCCTTCGACGTTGCCGATGAAAATGTAGTCAGGGCGACCCTTGATCCTCTCCTCGAAGACCAGACCCCGTTTGTCCTGATCAACAACGCCGGTTTTACCCGAGATACCCTTATGATCTGGATGAAGTCGAGCGAGTGGCGGGATGTTCTGGCCGTCCACATGGACGGCTTTTTTCATGTGACAAAGACTGTGCTGGGCGGGATGGTCAAGAGGAGAAGCGGGCGTATTGTTAATATTGTGTCTACCTCCGGCGAAAGCGGTTTTCCCGGGCAGGTCAACTATTCGGCGGCCAAGGCCGGTCTTATAGGAGCTACCAAGGCTTTGGCGGCCGAGGTAGCCAAGCGGAACGTTTTAGTTAACGCCGTTTCCCCCGGTTTCATTGAGACTGAAATGACCAAGAACCTGCCTATGGATCGGATTTTACCGATGATCCCTCTGGGGCGCGTTGGTCGTCCTGAGGAAATTGCCGGTATGGTTTCTTTTCTTTGTTCGAGCAGGGCGTCATACATTACCGGCCAAGTATTTTCCGTAAACGGTGGCGCCTACATGTAGGCTGCGGATTTACCGCCAATAGACTGTCTTCTCAAGGCTGAATAGTTCATGCACAGAGTTGTAATTACGGGTATCGGGATAGTTTCCTGTCTGGGGAGTAACGTAACAGAGGTTGGCGAGGCATTACACTTGGGGGAATCAGGTATCGTCATAGACGAGAACCGGCTCAAGCTTGGTTTCCGCAGCCCTCTAACGGGTATGCCAAAGGGTTTTAATCCCGACTCTGTTTTGTCGCGCAAACAGCGAAAAACCATGCCTGATTTTGCTCTGCAAGCCTATAAGGCCGCTATTGATGCCATTGATATGGCGAGGCTAGCCCCTGAGCAGATACAAAACGATGAGACCGGCCTCATTTTTGGCTGCGATTCCAGTTGCATTGCCGCCGTCGAGCAAACGGATTTGTTGCGGAAGATCGGTGACACGCGCGGGATCGGTAGCGGCTTGGTCTTTCGTTCGATGACCAGTTGCATCACCATGAACCTCAACACCCTCTTAAAGACCAGGGGCGCATCATGGACCATCAGTTCAGCCTGTTCCAGCGGTGGACACGCGGTGGGGCAAGCGGCTGATCTTATCGCCATGGGGCGGCAGGAGCGGGTCATTTGTGGGGGAGCGCAAGAGGTCAACCCAGAGTCGATGTGCAGCTTTGATGCCCTCGGCGCCTTCTCTGCCCGTACGGATAATCCTCAAGCTGCCAGCCGTCCTTTTGACGCAGGATGTGACGGGCTTGTGCCAAGCGGCGGGGCTGCCGCTATTGTCCTTGAGCGTTACGATCTTGCCCGGTCACGGGGAGCAAATATTCTGGGTGAGATACTCTCCTATGCCTTCTCGTCCGACGGAGACCAACTTGCTGTTCCCAGCCGTGACGGCTTACGGCGGGCTATGGGCAAGGCAATCGAGAGAGCCGGGATTACGGCGACCGACATTGACTACATATGCGCTCACGCTACATCCACTCCGGCGGGGGATGCAGCCGAGGCGGAGAATATTTCAGCCGTATTTGGTTCCCAAACCCCCTGGGTGTCATCCCTTAAATCCATGACCGGCCATGAGCTGTGGATGTCCGGGGCTTCCCAGGTAGTCTATTCCACCATCATGGCTCAAATGGGATTTATCGCTCCCAATATAAATTTTGAGACTCCCAGCGAGAGTAGTAGGCACTTGCGTATTGCCGTTGAGCCGGTAGCAGAAACCCCTGAATATGTCCTTTGTAATTCCGCCGGGTTCGGGGGGACCAACTCTTGCCTGGTCCTGAGGTTCTCCGCATGAGTTGTGCCAGATGAGTTATGATTGCGTAATCGTCGGATCAGGTATTTCCGGGTTAACCGCGGCCACTATCCTTGCCCGGAACGGCCAGCGGGTAGCCCTGGTGGAAAAGGCTCATCGCATCGCTCCGGTAATGCGCGGTTTTTTCCGCCAGGGAGTTTATTTTGACACCGGTTTTCATTATACGGCCGGTTTGGGCGATGGAGAAATCCTCGACCGGTTGTTCCGCTATCTCGGTATATCCAGCAAGCTGGAAAAGTATCCATTTGTTTCCGATCGGTTCGATGTGCTGCGCTATTCCGGAGAGGAGAGTGAATTCAGCTTTCCGGTCGGTGAGGATACGTTAAAAAATACGCTTCTGTCAGCTTTTCCCCGTGAACGGTCGGCAATTGGAAAATACCTGGCGATGGTTGACAATGCCTGTCGGGCAATCCCCTATATGGATCTTGACGCCGAGTTTACCCCTTTTGGCTCTTTTATGGGAGTGCATGGTCCATCACTGCGGGAATCGCTGGACGGGCTTACTTCAGATGAGGAACTCAAGAGACTGCTGTCGGTTCATTCACTACTCTATGGGGTGCCTGATGATGAGGTTCCTTTTTTTATCCACGCTACCATAGCTGGCCTCTATTACAAGTCAGCGCACGGTATTAAAGGAGGCGGTCTCTGCCTGATCCGGGCCTTTGAAGAATGTCTCGGTGAACTCGGAGTTGACATTTTTACTGGGCGGGCTGTCCGGCAGATCGATCTTCATCCGGATGGCAAACTGCGGGGAATAATCCTTGAAGACGACGAGGTCCTTGCCGCCAACAACTGCGTAAGCACCATCCACCCCCGCGCCGCCCTCAGTCTTGTACCGCCGTCGACTTTGCGCCCCGCCTACAGGCATCGGCTGGAACAATTGGAGGAGACATTGTCGGCATTCATGCTCTATGCCGTATGCGATTCACCGGCTACGCTCTTGCAGGGTACGAACCTCTTTCTTAGTCATCGAGAGGAACAGTCGGTGGCGTCGGGAAACTGTGAAATTGAAAGGCGTACTATCTACCTTGCCGGTACCGCACCTTACAGAAATGATCCGGGGGCCAGGGGGTTCGTGGCGATTTGCCCGGCCGATCAATCAAGTACGGCTCGCTGGGTCGGTTCGAGACGGGGAGAACGACCGCCTGATTATCTTGAGTTCAAAGGTGAGGTCATGGAGTGTATGAAACACCGGATTGAAAGCTGCTGCCCCGAGCTTAAGGGGCGGTTCAGGGTTTTGGACGGCGCTACGCCGCTCACTCTGTCCGACTTTGCCTCAAATCCGTGGGGCGGCCTCTACGGGGTCAAGCATAAGGTTGGGCAATACAACCCCATGCCGACCACTAGGATACCCGGCTTTTATCTGGCGGGACAGAGTGTGACTGCGCCGGGGATACTAGGAAGTGCGTTATCTGCTTTTCTGACCTGTGGTTCTATCCTGGGCCACGAGCAGTTGCGGCAAGGGGTGAAGAGATGCAACTGAGAAGGGTTGTTATTACCGGCATGGGGAGTGTTTCGCCCTTTGGCCGGGGCGTTGCTTCTCTTATGGATGGGCTTGTATCAGGGCGAAGCGCTGTACAGTATCTGCCTGAGCTGGAGAATATCAAGGGATTGCGCACGCGAGTAGCGGCAAAGGTCACCAGGGTCGACCCCATGGAAATTCCCCGCAAGCACCGCCGCTCCATGTCCGCGATGTCGATCTTTGCCGTCCTGGCGGCCCAGGAGGCAGTGGCCCAATCCGTCGTCAGTGCTGAACACCTTGAAAACGGAAGGTTGGGGATATCTCTCGGCTCGACAGTCGGGAGTACTCAGACTACCGAGGAATTTTTCCGTGATTTTTTTGTAGACTTTAGCCTGGAGAGGATGAAGTCGACGGTGTTTTTTCATATAATGAATCACAGCTGTGCCTCAAATGTAGCTCAGGCTCTGGGAGTGACCGGCCGTATCCTTGCTCCCGCTGCGGCCTGCGCCACCGGGTGTCAGGCCATTGGCTATGGGTTCGAGCTGATCGCGGCCGGCAAGCAGGAGATGATGCTGTGCGGTGGAGCGGATGAATTCCACCCCTTGACGGCGGCGACCTTTGATGTCATTAATGCGGCATCTACCGGAGTAGGCGACGGGCCGGAGCGTAAGTCGAGACCTTTTGACCGTAACAGGGACGGCGTCGTTTGCGCCGAAGGGGCCGGAATTGTGCTGCTGGAGTCGCTTGACTCAGCTCTCGATCGGCGAGCACCAATTCTGGCCGAAGTCGTTGGTTTCGCCACGGTATCGGATTCGAGCAGCATTGCCAACCCCAATGAGGTGGCCATGGAGCGTTGCATGCGTTGGGCGCTCAACGAAGCGGCCGTTTCCGCGGAGGAAATCGGCTATGTCAACGCCCATGCCACGGCTACGGAACAGGGTGATATAGCCGAGAGTGAGGCCATTTACAGGATTTTCGGCGACCGGCCCCCGGTGAGCAGCCTTAAAGGGCATATGGGGCATACCATGGCGGCCAGCGGCTCCATTGAGCTGATTGCCTCCGTCGAGATGATGCGGCGAGGCATGGTGATTCCCACCCTGAACCTGGATGAAGTCGATCCGGCATGCAGCCCATTACGCTATGCGCGTAGCGTCGAAGAGGCTGAGGTTGACGCCTTCATCAAGAACAGTTTTGCCCTTGGGGGCGTTAATTCTTCGATTGTCGTGAGGAGATACAGGCATGACTGACCAGGAGATTGTCGAGCTGATTAACAAGTCACTGGCCGAGGAGTTTGAACTTGATCCGGCGATGATGACACCCGACGTCCATATATATGAAGGGCTTGGGCTCGACAGCCTCGATACCGTGGACATGGTGATCGTGCTTGAAGCTGCATTCAAGTTCAAGGTGCGCGAGGAAGAGGAAATACGCAAGATCAGGACCCTCGGCGACATTCACCGTTTTGTAATCAATAAAAAGAAGGCTATCGAGCAACAGGTATAGCGGATGTCGGCAGAAACGGAGATTTTGAACCGGAAAGGGGCTCGCGGAGAGTCTCTCCTCAACCCAATCACGATAGCGATGAACCTTGTCGCTTATCCGATGCTGGCGCTGTGGACCCTGGTCGGTATAGCACTGTTTCCGATCGGGTTCGTACTCTGGAAACTATTCACCCGGTGGAGTTCCGGCCGGATCATGCGCCATTTCATCTGGATTTACGGTCAGGGGTGGCTTCTTCTCATGGCACCATTCATCCGTTTTCGTCGGGAGGGTTTTCAGAACCTCCGGACGGACGAGTCCTGCGTCATCGTGGTCAACCACCTCTCTTTTTTTGATACCTATTGCATGAGCCTGCTCCCGATCCATGACATCATCTTTGCCGTGCGGGCATGGCCGTTCGGAATAATCTGTTACGGATGGTTCATGCGTCTGGCCGAGTATTTGAATGTGGAGACATCCGAGTGGAAAGAGGTTCAACAAAAGGCAACCGTGATATTCGCTGATGGTGGCCGGTTACTTTTTTTCCCCGAGGGTCATCGCAGCCGTACCGGCGAATTGCAACGTTTTCAGAGCGGAGCTTTCAAGCTGGCATCGGATATGAAAGTATGTGTTATACCGCTTTGCATCAAAGGGACCGACAATCTGCTTCCACCCGGCCGGCTCTGGCTGCGGCCGGCGGAAATCACTCTGCGGGTACTGCCGCCTCTGGAAGGGAGGGATTTCCCCGGCAACGACGGTGCCAGAAAATTGCGTGAGTTGGTCCATGCCCGTATTGCTGAAAATTTGATGGAGATGCAAAACAGAGCGGTTTGAGGCCTGAGGATGGATCATTCCATAAAATTTACGGTTGACCCTGAACTTGCTTTCAGGTCGTCTGATGCCATCGATGCCGCCCAACGGGAATTGTTGCGACGGCATGTCCTTTATCTGGCAGAGAGGTCGCCCTGGTACCGCCGTCTCTTTGCTGAAAACGGGATTGACCCAGCGGCAATTGCTACTGTCGGCGATCTGGCAACCATCCCTTTTACCACCAAGGCCGACCTGGAAGGGGAGGGGGGCGCATTCCTCTGCGCTGCCCCCGATGATATCGTCGACCTTTGCCTTACCTCCGGCACTACCGGGCAACCAGTGGCGATGTTGCAGACCCGTCTGGACCTAGAGCGTCTCGGTTATAACGAAGAACAGGCATTTCGGGCGGCGGGGATTACGGCGGCCGACAGGGTGCTGATCGCGGCGGCTGTTGACCGCTGTTTCATGGCTGGGCTGGCATATTTCCTTGGCCTTACAAGGCTTGGGGCCATGGCCATCCGGGGAGGTTCGGGCAGTCTACCGGTGCTGAAGGAGCTAGTGAGGCGTCACCGCCCCACGGTTATTGTAGGTGTCCCCAGCTTTCTTGCGGCGCTGGCGGTCGGGTTGGCGGAGGATGGGGTTGAGCCCGCCAGTACAGGGGTAAAAAAGCTGGTCTGTATCGGTGAACCGATACGGATGCCCGACCTGTCACTTTCAGCGCTCGGCGAGCGGCTCGTCTCCCTTTGGCACGCGGAAGTATTCGGAACCTATGCCGCCACCGAAATTGCCACCGCTTTTTGTGACTGCACCGAGGGGCGAGGTGGCCATATCCCGCCGGATATGATTCTGGTGGAAATTGTCGATGAAGAAGGTCGTCCGATGCCGTCGGGAGAGCCAGGCGAAGTGGTGGCCACGCCGCTGCAAGTGACAGGGATGCCTCTACTACGACTCCGTACCGGCGACATCGCCACCCTCCACAAGGGGCCGTGCGCTTGCGGGCGGAACTCCGACAGGTTGGGACCTGTAGTCGGACGTAAGTCTCAAATGCTGAAATATCTAGGTACGACGGTCTACCCGCCGGCCATTTTCTCGGTGCTTCAGGAGATGGAGGGGATAGAAGGCT
>JAOUDF010000353.1 GCA_029859385.1 Nitrospirota bacterium | reverse complement strand
GCCCGTACTCCGCGCGAGTGCCTGTTACTACGCATATTTTACGTGCCGACATGATCCTCTCCCAATATCGCGCTACTCGGAAGATTTATTGCCCCGGCCTCGAGGCCGCTGGCGACGGATAAACCCATAGAAGGGGAACCTTCATACATCCGAAGTTTGTTTATAAGCGTCCATAGCGGACGGGTCGCGATGCCTGCGGCGTTGGTTGCCTCCAATACCGCGTCGCGAAACTGCGCGCTTTCCTCGTCTAGCAAAAGCGTATTCAGCCAGTAATTGCTTCTGGCAAATGAGGGTTCCACGAAAAACCTTACGCCCTTAATGCCCTCGAAGGCGGCTGCGTAGCGCGCGGCAAGCGCCCGCTTTCTTTCGACGAAGTCCGTTATCCTCTCGAGCTGCGCGCATCCGAGCGCGGCGTTGATATTCGGCATCCTGTAATTATAGCCGACCGCATCGTGCGAGATCGTCCAGCTGTGCTTGATTCTTGCGGTGGTCGTAAGATGTTTTGCCATATCGGCGAGCTTATCGTCGTTGGTAAGTATCGCGCCGCCGCCGCCGGTGGTGGCGATCTTATTACCGTTAAAGCTCAGCGCGCCCAATAATCCGATTGTGCCGGTATGCCTGCCCCTGTAATACGACCCGAGCGATTCGGCGGCGTCTTCAACCACGGCAAGATTAAAACGACCCGCCACGTCGCATAACAGGTCCATATCGACCGGATGCCCGAGCGTATGCATCGGGACAACGGCGCTTATCCTTCTTCCGGTAGCGCGGTTTATGCAATTTTCGCCCTCGACCCGCGTAATCGTCTTTAAATAATCGCCAAGTTTCTCCGGGTCTATACCCAAAGTCTCTTCGCTGGCGTCGGCAAGGTGCGGCACGCCCCCGCAGTAACTGACGGCGTTCGCGGTGGCAACGAAGGTCAAGGCCGGGATTATAATCTCGTCAGAGGGCCTTACTCCGGCAAGCATCAAGGCCATATGCAGCGCAGAGGTTCCGTTAACCACCGCTACGGCGCGCCTTGCGCCGGTATAATCGGCAAGCTCGCTCTCGAACCTGTCCACAAACTTACCGACCGACGAGACCCATCCCGTATCTATGCATTCGTTGACGTAGCTACGCTCGTTTCCTTTAAACTCGGGCTCATGCAGACCGATAGTCCCGTCCGAAGGCAAAAGGCCTTTTAACGTCTTTACTATGTCTGAGGCGATGCCTGAGACGCTCATATGTTGTAAATGTCGGCCTTGTAGGCCTTAAGGTTCTCCGGGTCGGTAAACCAGTCCGCCGTCTCTTTAAGGCCGCGCTTTAAGCCATCGATGCCGGCGTATGACGGCTCCCAGCCCAAAAGACGCTTTGCCTTGGAATTATCCGCCCATAGGCGCTCCACCTCGCTCTTTTCGGGGCGAAGCCTGATCTCGTCCGTTCGTACTTCGACATCTGCGCCCATTACCTCGGCTATCATCTTTACGGTGTCTCCGATGGATATCTCGAAATTGCTCCCCCCGTTTACGACCTGTCCGATAGCGGCCCTGGAACTTGCGGCAGCGATAAAGAGGCGCGCGGTATCGGAAACGTACGAAAAATCGCGAGTGGGGTGAAGCGCGCCGAGCTTTAAAACCTTCTTGCCGGACGCTATCTGGGTTATTACCGTGGGTATTATCGCCCTTGCAGACTGGCGCGGCCCGTAGGTATTGAACGGGCGCAATATTACGACAGGGGTCTCGAAGGAACTGTAAAAGGAAGCGGCGATCTGGTCTGCCCCTATCTTGGAGGCCGAATACGGGGATTGCCCCTGCAACGGGTGCTCCTCAGTGATCGGGACAAAACGCGCGGTGCCGTAGACCTCGCTCGTCGAGGTATGAACGACCGTCTCGACATCGAGTTCCCTGGCGGCCTGCACCACGTTTAGCGTGCCTTTGACGTTGGTGTCTACATACGTATCCGGCGAGTGGTATGAATAAGGTATGGCTATAAGAGACGCAAGGTGCATAACCACGCCGCAACCCTTCATGGCCGCCTTGACTCCGTGCGGGTCTCTTATGTCCCCCGCAAAGACGTCTAAGGAGGAGATAATGTCCTTAGGGAACCTGTCTATCCATCCCCACGAATTAAATGAATTGTAATAAACAAAGGCCCGCACGTCGCAACCCTGTCGCACAAGCATTTCAACGAGGTGAGAACCTATGAAGCCG
>JAOUDF010000352.1 GCA_029859385.1 Nitrospirota bacterium | reverse complement strand
CCAGTAGTCGAGAATGGCCTCGGTGGTAAGGAGAAAGCTCTCGGTGAGGGCGTACCCTTCCACGCTGCGGCTGCTCTTGGTTACGGGCAGGGTCAACAGGACCATGTCGTAGGGCCCGGTGGAGCGTCTTACGAAGTTGCGGCCCTCGTCCACCACCACGTTTACATTCTTGAAGCCGGAATAGATATTCCCGGTGAAGGCGCCCTGCTCGCGCACCATCTCGACCAGCTGCGGATTGACCTCCACCCCGGTGATCTCCCGGAACCCGCCCATGAGGGCGGCGAGGACGTCACGGCCGCCGCCGGGTCCGATGATGAGGATGGCGTCACGCTGATTCTCCCCAAGGGTCAGGAAGGGGAAATAGCCGGTGAAGTCGCGCTTCATCGCCTCGGCCTTGGGGCCGGGGGTGGCGGGGTCGCCGGTGAAGCGATAGAGGGGAGTCCCGGCAGTGCCGTCGACAAAGAGGTTCATCTCGTCGGGGTCGCCGGGGTGTTTTACCAGGTCGGTGCGGCCGAAGAGGCTCCAGCGGCTTTCGATGATCGCGCCCCCTTTTGCCGGGTCGCTGGAGAGGCGGTAGAGGTCCTTGATGGGGTCGTCGCCCACGGGGACGGGGCCGATGGTGTGGGTGGTGAGTTGCACTGCCGTGAGAAGCAGGGCCGTGCAGGCGGCGACTACGGGGAGGACGAGCGCCTTTCGCTGTGTATCACCGAGCGACAGGAGTATCGCCCCAAGCCCCATGCCGAGGGCCGAGACAAAGACGCTCCCCTCGCCACCCGCCTGTTTCAGGATGAAGAAGGTGACGGCGGCCCCGATGGCGGCCCCGACGAGGTCTGCGGCATAGAGCCTGGGCGCGTCAGCGGTCAGCAGGTCGAAGAGACGGGCGAAGAAGATTCCGGCAAAAAAAAAGGGAGGAACGCGGCGAGGACGTAGAATATGACCGCGGGTATGTAGGGCAACAGCGCCACCGGCAGGAAACATGCAGCGGCGGCCAGCGAGGTAAGCGCCGCCCAGCGCCCCAAGTCGGCTCCAATCTTCTCGGTCGCAGGCCTCTTCAACCTGGTCGCCACCAGCCCTCCGAGACCCAGCCCCAGCATGGCGATGGAGACGACCAGAAAGACGTAGTGATAGGAGAGGATGACTGAACTGATGCGGGTGTAGCAGAGCTCCAGCAGCATGAGGCTGCCCGAGATCAGCGCCACGGCGGCCGGGGTCAGGTACCGGTTAATCGAGGTGTCGCTCATGCATTGATCTCACTGTACCGGCGCAAAGGCCAGGGCACTTCCCTGCTTTGTCACCTTCACAAGAACAGGCTTCTTCACCGGTTCTCCCATGCCGTCATAGGAAGTGACGCCGGTAATGCCCCTGTAGTCCTTCGTGTGGGCCAGTGCCTCCTGGACCTTGTCGGGGGAGGTACTCCCGGCTGTCTCGATAGCCTTCGCCACCAGCATCACGGCGTCGTAGGCCAGGGCGGCCATGGCATCGGGCTCGGCGCCGGCCTTGGCCTTGTACGCCTTTATGAACCCCGCGGCCTCGGGCGTCGGCATGTAGCCGGTAAAGAGGATGGAATCGATGGCCGCATCCCCCGCTTCGGCCAGAAAGCTGCCTGCGTAGAGCTCTTCACTCCCGATGAGCGGGGCCTTTACTCCCTGCTTCCGCACCTCTTTGAGGAGCTTCCCCGCCCCGACTCCGCCGGTGTAGACGATGGCCTGGACGCCTCCCTTCGCCTTGATCTCCCGGGCCAGCTCAGCATATTGGCCCTCCGATTCCGCCACGCCGGTCATGGCATAGTTCTCCACCGCCACCGTGCCGCCGTTTTCAAGTATCTCCTTCTTGAAGATGCCGCTCAGGGTAATGGAATAGTCGTCATCCATGGCGGTGATCAGCGCATACCCCTTGTGACCCAGCTTTGTGGCGGCGTATTTGATGACCTCGGCCACCGCCTGCTCGTCGGGGGCGGTATTGCGGAAGACGTAGCCGCCGCTGTGACCGGTCTTGCGCCGTGTCCCGGCGGAAATGATGATGGTGTGGTACTCGTTGGCCAGCCCGATGGGGCCGAAGGTCGACCAGCCGGTGGGGTTGGCCACCACGGCGACCACCTTCTGCCGGATCAGCTCACCCATGGCATCCTTGGTGGTCTCGCTGTCGTTCCTGTTGTCCATGTGGACCAGTTCAAGCTTTTTGCCGCTAATACC
>JAOUDF010000351.1 GCA_029859385.1 Nitrospirota bacterium | reverse complement strand
CGCCAAGACGGCATGATGGCTCAGGTTTAACGGGTTCATCGCCTCGGCCACGTCCCACTCCTTTGCCCATGCCGCAGAAGGCACCGTTGGCGGAGTAGCCGGATACGAGTAGTTCGTATGACACTTCATGCACATGTACCCCTCGAGGTTGTCCACCCCGGTCAACGGCAAAGCAAAATCAACCTCGGTCCATCCGCCTACCGTAGAATAGCTGCCGAGCACCGGCGCAACCCATCCGCCCGTGGGCTTAACTCCCCATCCGCCGAGAAGGTTCGGCCCGAACTCGTAGTTGCCGGTAAGCGTATTTTTCGTATGATTGCCCTTTACGGTGCCTGACGCGTCCCCGGCCATAGCGCCGTGCGGGTTGTGGCAATCGACGCACTCGGCGTGGCGGTTCGTCTGAAGGTTTGTCGCCGTCTCGCGCGCGGGCACTCCGGCCGCAGATCGGTTCGGAACGTGTTTATCAACGGCCCCCTTTACGTCGTGCTTGTACGTATAACCGAGCGGCGTATTTATATCGTTCGCGTTTGCCATGTTGCCGCTGTGGCAGTTAAGGCAGTTCCATTCCTCGTACGACGTGCCAGTCTCGGCCCCGGGAACGGTTCCCCTCTTGAGCGTCTTATTTACCGAGGACCCGTGCATCTGGTGGCACGACAGGCACCCCTGCAGCGCCGGCGTATCGTCAGTATAGCCGGCCGCCCCGGCGTCCTCCCTCCAAGGGTTCGTGCCGGCCCCGCTCCACGTCGACGTCGTAGACTGATGCACGGACGGGTTGGTTGCCCACTGAAGTTTATTGTGGCACGCAAGGCACAGCGTGCCGTTCTGATAGTCCGCGGTCAGCATATACACGTTGGCCGTGCCGTGCGGGTCGTGGCAGGCCGTGCACTGAAGCTCGCCGCCGGCGTCCAGCTTGACGCTCGTCGGCGTAAAGCTCGCAGGCGCGTTAAACTCAACGTTCGACGGATACGTATTCGAATAAAGAAATGATATCGGATGGTCGTCGCCTAGCTCAGTACCTATGTACGAGCTCGACACGTTGGTCAGCTTGCCCGCCGTTACCCCGGTGCCCGCCACGTCTATCGTGCCGCCGACTATCGCAGACTGGTTTATGCGCCCGGGCAGGTTCAGCATCTCTCCGAGCGCAATGGTGCCGTCGTGGCACGAAAGGCACAGCTTTGAGGCCCCCGTGGGCTGCCCGAGGGTCGTTACCATGGTCTGGCTTGCGTATATGTTATAAAACGCGGCCGACATGTTCTTGTTCCAGAGCGGATTGGCCGACGTCGAATGGTGCGGGGTGTGACAAAATACGCAGATCTCGGAGACGGGTATCTGCGTACCCTGCGGGTACGCCTTTATGGCATTGGCCGTCGGAGCAACGTAGCTCAAGTTATGCTTCGTCGTCGCGACCGCCGCATTGAGCTTGCCGGGCAGTAGCGTCAACGCCATAAGCATAACGCAGGCACAGAGCGCCAGCAGCCTATTCCCCACGGGCTTGTACTTTACCAGCCTTGAACTGCCCCTAACCCCGCGCGCCGCTGCGTAAGCCTCGAAAGCCTCGCCAAATATCTTCATGCTAATCATCTTCGCCCCCGAAAATTCTGTTTTAAATTTCACTTTATTGCGCAAAAAAACCGCCGTCGCTTCTTTAAAAAAAGATGCCTTATCTTTACCGGCTTCACAAACTATGCTGCTTCTACTTAGTTTGGTCCCCGACGTACTCATAAACCTGAACCCTTGCGTTGTAAGTATCCGCAACGTAAATACGATTATCATTGTCGATAAAGATGCCGCCGGGCATATTAAGCGATTTCCTTTCATAACCGTATGAGCCGAAATTCAAGAGGAACTCTCCATTAGCGTTGAATATCTGCACGGTATCGAAGATGGCATCGACAACGTACAGGTTGCTCTCGCTGTCCATGGCAATGCCCTTTGTGCGCCCCATGTCGCCAGTGCCGTCCCCGTGGCGCCCGAAGGCCCTGACGAATTTACCTGACGAATCGAAGACCTGCACCCTGAAGTTGAGCGCGTCGTTCACATAAAGGTTGCCGGCGCCGTCGACAAGCAAATCGACGGGGGCGTGAAATTCGCCGTTGTCCGTGCCGCCCTTTCCTATGATTCTATCGAGGCTGCCGTCGGCCTTGTAAACCCTTACTTCGTTATTCCCCGTGTCGGACACGTAAAGGAGCCTCG
>JAOUDF010000350.1 GCA_029859385.1 Nitrospirota bacterium | reverse complement strand
GAGGACTGGGGAGACGACGTGCCGAACCCGGGAGTGGGTTATCCGGCGCGCACCCTCAATCAGCCGGCCGTGGCTCCGTTCTTCGATTCTAAGAGCGCCGGAGACGTATTCATATCCCTGGCAAAGAAGCTCGGCGGAAGGCTTTCCGATAAGTTCAAGTCGGAGAACTTCGCGGAACACTTGAAGGCGGTCTGGCAGGATCAGTTCTCTAAGAACGGCGCGATGAGATCGAGCGCGCTTACCTTCGATGATTTCTGGCTGAAAACGCTTAAAAACGGCGGATTCTTCCAGCCCGGCGCGGCTACAAGAAAATCCATATCCGTTTCGTCCCGTTCCGCCGCCGATATAAAGGAAGCGAAGGCGAGCTTTGAGGGCTCGGCCGCTTCGTATCCGCTACATCTTACGCTTTACGCGCACGCGGCGCACCGCGACGGCGTCGGCGCAAACATACCGTGGATGCAGGAGCTACCGGATCCCATGACCTCCGTTGTCTGGGGCAACTGGATAGAGATAAACCCGAAGACCGCAAGCAGGTACGGAATATTGGAGGGCGAGCTTGTTACCATAGAGTCCCCTTCCGGCAAGATTTCGGCCCCGGCCTATATTTACGCCGGCATTAGGCCAGATACCGTTGCCATGCCCGTCGGTCAGGGGCATAAGAACATGGGCAGGTACGCAAAGGACAGGGGCGATAACCCTATAAAGCTCTTGCCGAACGCAATAGAGGAGCGCACCGGAACCATCGCGCTTAATTCAACGCGCGTCAAGATAACTTCCACGAACTTGTCCGGCGACCTTGTCAAGACCGAGGGGTCTACAAGGGAACTCGGAAGAAATATCGTACAGACCGTAAGCCCGAAGGCCGGCGGGTCCGCGCGCCATAAGGAGGTCGTCTAAGTGGCTCAAGAGACAAAAACACTTAAGGAACGCCTCAAGGAGTATCGTCTGCCCGGCAACTTTGAGAAGTACGAGCATAAATGGACGATGGTCGTAGACCTCGACAAGTGCAACGGCTGCGGGGCGTGCGTTACCGCCTGCTACGCGGAAAATAATCTGCCGGTAGTCGGAAAAAAGGACAGCTCCTTATTCAGGGCATTTAGCTGGATTCGCATAGAAAGGTACGTCGAGGGCGAGTACCCCAACGTCAAGGTCAAGTTCATTCCGGTCATGTGCCAGCATTGCGACAAGGCCCCTTGCGAGACGGGTTGCCCGGTCTACGCGACCATGCATAATCAGGACGGATTGAACGTTCAGGTGTATAACCGTTGCGTCGGCACGTTTACCTGCGCGACTTATTGCCCTTACGACGTCAGAAGGTTCAATTGGTTCACCTATAAGTGGGACAAGCCTCTCGAACAGCAGTTAAGCCCGGACGTATCCGTGCGCGAAATGGGCGTCATGGAAAAATGCACCTTCTGCATACAGAGGATAAGGGCCGGAAAGGACAAGGCAAAGGACGAGGGCAGAAGGCCGATAAAGGACGGTGACGTCACGCCGGCCTGCAACCAGACCTGCCCGACCGGGGCGATGTACTTCGGCGACCTTACCGACCCCGATAGCACGGTATCGAAGCTTGCAAAGAACGAGCGTACTTATACATTGCTGGAAGACATGAACACCGCGCCGTCTGTGATATATCTAAAACGCGTAATGGACGGCGGAAACGGGCACTCGCATGAATAACGAAATATCATATAAAGAGGTCAATGACGACGTAGTCCGCACCATGACCAAGACGGGCAAGTGGTACTATATCGCGCTTGTACTTGCCGCCGGCGGCTTCTTCGTGTTCTGGATACTGCCCTGGGCCTATCAGATATTCGAAGGTCAGGGAGTCACGGGCCTTAACAACCCGAACTTCTGGGGACTGTATCTTACCAACTTCGTCTTCTGGATAGGCATAAGCCATTCCGGCACTCTTCTATCCGCAATTTTATTCATAACAAAGACCCCGTGGAGGCGCACCATATACAGAAGCGCCGAGGCAATGACCTTCTTCTCTGTCTTGACGGCCGCGGTATTCATCTTCGTGCACATGGGCAGGCCGTGGAACTTCTACTGGACTATGCCGTATCCTAACTTAAGGCAGCTGTGGCTGAACTTCCAGTCGCCGCTTATGTTCGACGTCTTCGCCATAAGCACGTACGCGACGTCCTCGGTCATCTTCCTGTACTTCGGCTCCATACCGGACCTTGCCGCGGTTAGGGAC
>JAOUDF010000349.1 GCA_029859385.1 Nitrospirota bacterium | reverse complement strand
GACGATGTTGCTATTACCGGCAGCCTCTTCTCCGGGTGGCCGTTGAGGCGGGTGTAGGGGACCTTTGTCAGCACCCCGTTGATAAGCTTGTCCCGCAGGGCAGTCAGCCTCTGCATCCTCTCGGGCATCTCCGCCACCGCCATATCGATCGCCTTGCCGAAGCCGACGATGCTGGCCAGGTTCTCCGTGCCGGCCCGGCGGCGACGCTCCTGCTCACCGCCGTGGAAAAGGGAGACGAGGCGCGTCCCCTTGCGCACGTAGAGGGCGCCGACCCCCTTGGGGCCGTAGATCTTGTGGGCCGAAATCGCCAGAAGGTTGCAGTTGAGGTCGTCCACATTCACCGGGATGTTCCCCACCGTCTGCACCGCATCGGTGTGGAAGGTGATCCCCTTCTCTTTCGCGATGGCGCCGATCTCCGCGATGGGCTGCACCGTGCCGATCTCGTTGTTGCCGTGCATGATCGAGATGAGGATCGTCTTGTCGGTAATGGCGGCGCGCACGTCGTCGGGGTTCACCAGGCCGGTCGAGTCAACCGGCAGGTAGGTGACGTCGAAGCCGTTCTTCTCCAGATAGTGACAGGTCTCCAGCACCGCGTGGTGCTCGATGGAAGAGGTGATGATGTGGTTCCCCTTGTTCTGCTTCGCCCATGCCGTCCCCTTGATCGCCAGGTTGTCGGCCTCGGTACCGCCGCTGGTGAAGACGATCTCTTCCTTCTTGGCGCCGATGGCATTAGCCACCCGCTCCCTGGCCTCCTCGAGGCCCGCCTTGGTCTTCCTGCCAAAGAAATGCAGGGAAGAGGGGTTGCCAAAATGCTCGCTGAAAAAGGGAAGCATCTCCTGCAGGACTTCAGCCCGGACAGGGGTGGTTGCGGCGTTGTCGACATAAATGCGCTGCGGGGTGGAACTCATGCTACCTCCAATAAATCAGTTAGTTAACCGTGATATGTTCTCAAAAGATCGTCATTCCGGCGAAAGCCGGAATCCAGTTCTTTTCAGGCCAGTGCAGAAACCCTGGATTCCGACGTGCGTCGGAATGACGAAAACAGTTAAGACTTCAACACTTCGTTCATGCTTCCGCTACGAAAACCTTCAAGGTCCAGGGTGACATAGACATACCCCAGCTCCTTCAGTGACCGTGTAATACTCCTCGAAACCTCCTCGTCAAGAAATCTGGCCAGGGAATCACGGGGCACCTCGATGCGGGCGATATCGCCGTGATGCCTGACCCTGAACTGTGTAAAACCCAGATTCCTCAGTAGTTCCTCAGCCTTCGCGACCCGCTCCAGCAGCCCCGTCGTAATCTCCGTTCCGTAGGGGAAACGGGACGAGAGGCATGCCATGGCCGGCTTGTTCCAGGTCGGCAGACCCAGCTCCCGGCTCAGGGCGCGGATATCGTCCTTTGTCAGCCCTGCCGCCGCCAGGGGCGACACGACATCATTCTCTTTCGCCGCCGTCCTGCCCGGGCGGATGTCCGACAGGTCGTCCAGGTTCGTGCCGTCGGCCACATGGCGGAATCCTTCGGTAGCAGCCATTTCTCTCAATTTGCTGAACAGCTCGCCCTTGCAGTAGTAGCAGCGGTCCGGCGGGTTGCTCGCAAACTCCGGGTTGGCCAGCTCCTCCGTGCGGATCACCAAATGCCGCGCGCCGATCAGCCGGGCGTTGGCCTCGGCCTCATCCCGCTCGAACTTCTGGTAGGTCTCCGACTCGGCCGTCACCGCCAGCACCCTGTCGCTACCCAGCGCATCCACCGCCGCCTTCAGCAGAAAGGTGCTGTCCACGCCGCCCGAATAGGCCACCACCAGGCTTTCAAGGGCTGCAAGCTGCTCCTTCAGGAGCGCATATTTGCCGGCCAGGGCCGGGCTCATCTTGTCGATCACCGTCTGGGTCATGGTCGCCGATGCCTGCCACCTCAGTGGTGACCGCATTCCTCCCGTGACTGGTCGAGCACAATGCCCAGGTCGTTCAGCATCCGCAGGTCATCCGCCGCCTGGCGCCCCTTCGTCGTCAGGTAGCCGCCGACGATCATGCCGTTGGCGCCCGCCAGAAAGGCCAGGGCCTGCAGGTCCCGCAGGTTCGCCTCCCTCCCTCCCGCCACCTTTATGACCTTGCGGGGGAGGATAAACCGGTAGAGGGCAATGGTCTTGATGATCTCCAGCGGCTCGATCGGGTTCGAGCTTGCCAAAGGCGTCCCCGGCCTCGGGTTCAGGATGTTGA
>JAOUDF010000102.1 GCA_029859385.1 Nitrospirota bacterium | reverse complement strand
GGATAGCCTCATAGGAGAGTCCCGCGATAATCGGCAGCAGCACAAGCCGGGAAAGGGCCTTGTCGAGAAGCGGCCACTCCTGAGGGATCAACGAAAAAACCAGTATCGCCATGAGCATGACGATTAGCAGAAAGCTGGTGCCGCATCGAGGATGAAGCGTCGGGTATTTGCGCACATTTTCGAGAGTCAGTTCTTCGCCGGCCTCGTGGGCGTATATCACCTTGTGTTCGGCCCCGTGATATTCGAAGACACGTCGGATGTCCTTCATGAAGGTTATCCCCCAGATGTAGGCGAGGAAGAACGCAATTCGTATTACACCATCGACGAGGTTAAACACCAGGGAATTTTTCTCAACAACTCCGAACCATGTCCCCGACAGCTGGGTCAGGTAGAGGGGAAGGTAGAAGAAGAGGAGAATGCCTAGGCCGAAGGAGAGGATCAGGGTTCCAATGATGGCCCACGACGACATCTCACCGTGTTTTGCCTTCTCCTCCTCGGGTAGTGCCTGTTCGGCCGAAAAATTCAGGGCTTTTATCCCAAGGACCATTGACTGGATCAGGGTTACGACCCCGCGGAGGATCGGTTTCTTGAGGAAGGGAATCCGCTCCGACAGGAGGTCGACGGCGTCCCTTCGAACTACGATCTCTCCGTCGGGCCGCCGCACGGCGATGGTCATTACCTTCGGGGCCCGCATCATGACCCCCTCGATTACCGCCTGCCCGCCGATCATCGGGTTGCTGCTCATTTTCTCACCTCTGTAGAAACAAATATAGGAAGGCCCACGGAGTGAACCTTCCTATAGCTGAAACTGTAGACCGGCAAAGCTACTTGGCGGCGGTAGCGTATTTCTTGCGGAACTTTTCCACGCGGCCGATGGCCTCGATGTCCTTCTGCTTGCCTGTATAGAAAGGGTGGCAGCTGGAGCAGGTTTCCACATGCAGGTCGCCCTGGGTGGAGCGGGTCTGGATGATGCTTCCGCAGGCGCAGATGATCTTTGCCTCATTATACTCGGGATGAATGCCCTTTTTCACGTACGTTTCCTCCTAAAATTGAAAGCCGAACTTATAGCATATCGGCAAAAAAAATACAAGCATCTATAACGGGTGCGTTTACTTGTTCATGGAATCCATGAATTCCCGGTTGTTCTTCGTACCCTTCATCTTGTCCAGCAGGAACTCCATGCTTTCCACGGTGCTGAGCGGGTTGAGGACCTTTCTGAGGATCCACATCTTGTTGAGGTCGTCGCGCTCCACCAGCAGCTCTTCCTTCCTGGTGCCCGAGGCGTTGATGTCGATGGCCGGGAAGGTACGCTTGTCGACCAGCTTCCTGTCGAGGTGGACTTCCATGTTGCCGGTTCCCTTGAACTCTTCGAAGATAACGTCATCCATGCGGCTGCCGGTGTCGATAAGGGCCGTGGCGAGGATGGTAAGGCTGCCGCCGTCCTCTATGTTGCGGGCTGCACCGAAGAAGCGCTTGGGTTTCTGGAGCGCGTTGGCGTCGAGACCGCCGGAGAGTACCTTGCCGGAAGACGGAATTACGGTATTGTATGCCCTGGCCAGCCTGGTGATGGAGTCGAGGAGGATGACCACGTCCTTCCTGTGCTCGACGAGGCGCTTGGCCCGCTCGATAACCATTTCGGCAACCTGTACGTGCCGGGTGGCCGGTTCGTCAAAGGTGGAACTTATGACCTCGCCGTTGACGACCTGCCGCTGCATATCGGTGACCTCTTCGGGGCGCTCGTCGATGAGGAGCACGATGAGGTAAATCTCGGGGTGGTTCTTCATGATCGCCTTGGCGATGGACTGGAGAAGTACAGTCTTACCGGTCCTGGGCGGTGCGACGATCAGGCCGCGCTGCCCCTTGCCGATAGGGGTGATGAGGTCCATGACCCGGGTGGACATGTCGCCGGTTTCGTACTCCAGCTTGATCTTCTCCATCGGGTAGATGGGGGTCAGGTTGTCAAAGAGTATCTTGTCGCGGGCTGCTTCGGGCGTCTCAAAATTGATATTCTCGACCTTCAGAAGGGCGAAGTACCGCTCCCCCTCTTTGGGAGGCCGGATCTGGCCGCTGACCGTATCGCCGGTGCGGAGATTGAACCGCCGGATCTGGGACGGAGAGACGTAGATGTCGTCCGGACCGGGGAGGTAGTTATAGTCGGGAGCTCTGAGAAAACCGAACCCGTCGGGAAGCGTTTCAAGAACGCCTTCACTGTAAATAGTGCCGTTCCTGTCGGACTGGGCCTGGAGGATAGCGAAGATAAGCTCCTGCTTTCTCAGGCCGCTGGCGCCTTCTACATTGATATCCTTGGCCAGCTGGTTGAGGTCGGCAATACTTTTGGTTTTGAGTTCGGCGATATGCATCAAGGTCTCCTGGGGGGTGATAGATATTTTTTTGACATGATGGAGGATTTTTAAAGGTTAGAATCTACGAAGTTACAAGCTTATAGATGTAAGGCAAACTTCTACAGATGTACCTGTCTGACGCCGGGCTTATTATGAACTGTCCGTATCGGTTTGTGTATTCGGGATACCCTTGTCAGGGGATGAACTAGCGAGGACGCCTGAGAAACTTACTTTTGAACAAAGATTAAATTAATTTCGAGCTACTTATAACCAATGGGACCTGCCGTGTCAAGTGATTTGTTAATGATGAAAAAGAGATTCTCAATTTACCCAGTGAAACAAATCCAGCGCCCCCCATATTCAGTTGTCAGAGAGCGGAGGTATCCGTCTGCTTACGTCTCAACTCTTATATCGCAATGACCCGAAAAGGTGGCAGATCAATGGGGCGGGATGGGTCCATCTGTTCCCGGAGTTTGTAGGGATATCGGGCATCGTTTTCAAGGAAATAGATGGTTTTTCCCAGGTCGGCAAGGCGCTTGAGAACGGTATTGGCGTTCTTGCCTTGCAGTTTGAGGAGTTCCGAATGAACCTCCACCATGATCTTTACGCCGGCTTTTCCTGCAGTCTGCAGGCCCCCCTGTAATGCAAGATCTTCAGCACCTTCGATATCCATCTTGATGGTGGTGGGTTCGAGAGAAAGTGTCTTCGCTATTTCATCCAGCGAAACGGCAGGGACCTTTATGCTGTTCCCACCGAAGGAGTTGCCACTGATTATTGATGAACCGGAATTTCCGAAAATGCGGTTGGTAGCCAGTTCAACAGTACCGACCTTGTCGGAGATGGCCAGAGGAAGGATGAATGCGTTGGACACCGCATTGATGTTCAGGTTTATGATGCACTGCCGGAATGCTGCGGGGTCCGGTTCGAACCCTATCAGACGTCCCTGAGGGGCGACATATTTGCTCAGGATTACAGAGTATGGACCGATCCACGTCCCTACCTCGAAAATCGTCTCGGAAGGACCTATATACTGAAAACAGGCATCGATGAAATCCTTTTCCCAAGTCTCGCACTCAAGTCGCTTGCGGATATTGAGAACCTGTCCGACATCAGGTGTATAGCTGGTGTCCAGAGACAAGTCAAAACGACCTGTCTTGGCCGTTGCATAACCTTTTTTTCTGGCAATTTCATGCTTTGCCCATACTCTCAGATTGCGAGACACCGACTTCCCCCGATTTGAAAAATGAAGTGCGCATTTATGGCGTTAGATAGGAATAGACGCGCATGATGCGTTAATATGGGGCACATGTCAAGCGCTCACCCGAAGGCCACATCCAGGATCATCATGACTACGAAACCGCTCATAGTACCAAGAGTCGCAAGGTCGGTGTTTCCGTTGTTCTGCGACTCGGGAATCACTTCCTCAACCACCACGTAGATCATGGCGCCGGCGGCAAAACCGAGGGCGTAGGGGAGAAGGGGCTGGGCGACCAGTACCGCCGCGGCCCCGATAACTGCCGCGACGGGCTCAACGATGGCAGACAGTTGCCCGTACCAGAATGCCTTAAGGCGGCTCATCCCTTCCCTGCGCAGCGGCATGGAAATCGCCGTGCCTTCCGGAAAGTTCTGAAGCCCGATTCCCACTGCCAGGGCTACTGCGGCGGCGAGGGTTGCTGACGGCAGTTCCGCGGCGACGGCGCCGAAGGCTACGCCTACGGCAAGTCCCTCCGGGATGTTGTGTAGAGTAATGGCCAGGACAAGAAGGGTAGTCCGCTGCCATGAGGTCTTGATCCCTTCCGCCTTGTCTGTCGCGAAACCTGGATGCAGGTGCGGAAGGAGCATATCGACCAGCCGCAGAAAGAGACCGCCCGCGATGAATCCCGTGGCGGCGGGGAACCATGCGGGGAGCCCGCTTTCCTCGGCCATTTCAATTGCCGGCGCAAGAAGCGACCAATAACTCGCAGCGATCATGACCCCGGCGGCAAATCCCAGCATGGCATCAAGCATCTTCCTGTTCATTTCACGGGAGAAGAAGACCAATGCCGCGCCAAGGGCGGTCATGCCCCAGGTGAAACAGGTGGCAAGCAGGGCTTGAACTACGGGATGCAGGCTGGCAAATATGGTGGTCACGGGAGAACCCACTCCATGGTTAATCGTTAAAAGTTATAACTATAGTGTAGCTGATGACAGATAATACGCAAGACGGGAGGGGTTACCCACTGTAGGCGGGTGATCCGGGGAATGAAGGCCTGATGTTAGAGGTTATGGCGAATGCATGAGTGTCAGGCCTTGAACCCGGCGACAAGCTCACGAAGGACTTTGGCGGCATTGGCGACACTTTGGGCATTTGCCGACATCTCTTGCACTGCGGCGCTTTGCTCTTCCGCGGATGATGATACCTCCTCAGCGAGCGATGCATTGGATTCGGAGATTCCCGCTATCGAATGCATGCCTTGAGAAGCATTGTCGACACTGGCTACCATCTCGTCTGCCATGGCTGCATTTGATGACGAAATTCCGGAAATCGAGTCTATCCCGTCATTAACCGACGCCGCACTGGCGCTCATCTGCTCTGCCATCGCCGAGTTCGACTCGGTGATCTGGGCGATGCTGTCAATAATACGTACCACTTCTGCGCTCGTATGGTTCATTTCTTCGGCCGCTGCTGCCGATTCTTCAGTGACCGCAGAGATACTTGACATGGCGTCGGTGAGGTTTTTCGAGTTTGCATCCACGGTTTTAACGATCTTTGCAATCTTTTCGATCTGTTCAGCGGTTTCTGCCACCGATCGCAGTATTTCATCAAGGGCGATACCGGCCTGTCGAGCGGTATTTTCACCCGTGACTACTTCGTCGGTAACCTGCTGCATTGAGGCAACAGCGTCGTTTGTGCCGTTTTGTATGGTGTGGATAAGTTTGGCAATCTCTTTTGTCGCCTTGCCGGAGCGTTCCGCCAGCCTTCTGACCTCTTCCGCGACGACCTCGAAACCCTTACCGTGTTCCCCGGCCCTTGCAGCCTCTATCGCTGCGTTCAGGGCCAGCAGGTTGGTCTGGTCGGCAATTTCATCGATAGTCTGGATAATTTCCCCGATCTGTTTGCTGTTGAGGCCGAGCTCGAAAATCTTCTTGCCTGATATTTCTACAACGGTTCGAATCTTTTCCATGTTGTCGATAGCATTATGTACTGACTTTGCTCCACCCCCCGCCGCCTGCCTGGCGTCCCTGGAAGAGGTTTCCACTGTCTTGGCGCCTTCAGCAATTTTTTCTATCTGAGAGGCCAATTCTTTTACCGTTTGTAATGCCGAGCCGATGTTAACACTTTGGTCCTGAGCGCCTTTGGAAACCTGTGAAATGGCGGATGAAAGGGTATGTATGGTGTTGGTTGCCTGCACGACGCGGTCGGCCTGCTCCGAGGTAGCCTGGGCCACTTGTTCCGTAGCGACTTTCAGGCCATTAACGGATTCCCGCATTTTTACGACATTGTATGCTTGGTCCGAGGCGCCTTTGGCCACCTGTTCCACTGCTTTTGAAAGGTCTTTCATCGTGCCGTCAACCTTGCTTACGGTCAAGTTCTGCTCTGTCGCTCCTTTTGCAACACCCTGAACAGCCGATGCCACCTGGTTTGCCGCAGCGGCTATCTGCTCGGTAGCGACCGACAGTTGTCCGCTGAGGTCGGCGACATCACTGGATGTATTGGCAACCCGTTTGATGACATTGCCAATCTGTTCACCCATTTCGTTAAAAGCCACGGACATCGTGCCGATTTCATCGTTGGTGTCCACTCTCGCCCGCCTGGTGAGGTCTCCCTTGCTCATGGCCTCGAATGCCTTGCATATCCCCTGTAGCGGGGGGACGATTTTCCTGTAGAGCACCATCATGATGGCCAGTATCAGGATAATTGCCGAGATAATTCCGCCTATGGTTATCCAGCGCTCTGTCGACTCCAGGTCGTCCACCTCTTCTGCAATCGCATCGAGATTTTTGTGGGTTGACTCCATGATGCCATCAAGCTCTTTTTCGATAGATTCGGCGGCGAGATCGAAGTTCTCCATGTACATGTTGCCCGCAACCTTCCCTTCGTTCATATAGGTCTTTGCCATCGCAACGCCGACGTCGTGCATGTCGACAATTCGTTTTTTGACAGCGGATACCTCATCTTTTTGTTCCGGATCGAGAGAAACCATTTTGTCGAGGATTTTTTCCGTAGCAGCGAGATGCTCCTTCGCTTCCGTGAAGCCCTCGGGATTGCCTGTAGCGCAGACATCGGTTAAGTAGACTTGCAGCTGGACGGTATCAAAACGGACATCTTTAATGAGCATAAGTACATCAACCAGGCGATGTTCTTCCTTTCCGTGCTCCTCGATTTCCCTCTGGATGATCGTTGTGGAGATCAGCAATGTCCCGAGGATAAAGGTAAAAAGGACAACCGTGGCAATCATCGCCTTTTTGATGGACATGTTTTTCATGGCGTGTCCTTTCGTAAAAAAAGTAATTTAAATCAGGATTACAGCATGCTTCGGCAAATCATGCGCGCACCTTAATGGTAAATACCGGATATGGTGAAGAATAAAATTATTATTTTTAAAACGGCTGACGCAAAGAGATGGCTAACGGGAAAGGAATTTGCTAATACTGGTAATCGTTACTGATGGAAGACTGGGATGAAGGTCGGGTAAGTTGCGAAGTCTGCAGGTTGAATTGTGCTTTAAAGTGGGTACTTGGTCAGGTGGATATAGATGGATAAGCGATCGTAGGGAGGGGCTTGGCCTGCGGTGTCGTCAGGAAAAGATGACACCGCAGGCAAGATGATGTTTTGTGAAGTTATTTGCTGGTGGTGCGTCTACGCCATCCCCAGGCTCCCATGCCAACAAGGCCGATGCTCATCAGGGCTATGGTTCCCGGCTCAGGTACGGCAGCAGCCGGTGAGTATGCGGTGAGGACGCGGATATAATCTCCAGGTGACGATGCCGTAAAGTCGACGGATATCCGGTGAGCACCGCTGATCCAGGCGCTGTCTCCTGCTTCCAGCCCTCGCAGTCCGGGGTTGAGGTAGTTGACCCCGGTGTTGGCAAGGAAATCGCTATTATTGAGGTTGGTTGTCGACGTGATGATAGCAAGAACATCGGAATCGAAGTCTACAGTTCCGATAATCCTCTGGGTTGGCCCCGGGTCGAAGAAAATATAGTGACTCGCCACGGTTGTACCGGTCGGTAGCGGGCTGCTTCCGACATTTACGGAAAGCGGGGCCGTCAAAAGGATGTTCTGGTCCTCATCAAATCCGTAAAGATTGGGTGTGTTGAAATTATTATTACCGACGGTTGCGGGAGGCGGTGTTAGTTTGATGAACATGCCGCCAGCAGTTTTTGCTGTACCCCCCGTGACATTGCCGGAAATAATAGTCGCCGCGGCCGGCCCGACAACGAGGGCCGGTAATGCTCCAATAAGGGCAATTTGCAACAATGTTTTGACGCTGTGAAATCGTCGAGGTGCTTTTTGTGTTATTCGGAACATGTGTCCTCCTTTTTAAAAAAGCAAAAAATACGTGTGTCCCGTATTGCAGCAATTTGCATGCCAATAATTGATATGCTCTTAACTGTTTGGAATATAGTGCTTTTTCGTGCTCGCACGGTCGCTCTGTGACCGGAAAAATGTCAAGTATTCCGACATTTATTTGCGTATAAAAGCTGTTGTATTTGCCAACAGTTTGATTTTGCTGCAAAAAAGTCACCTATACGGTGTAAAGAAAATCGACAACTGTTTATAGCCCTTGCTTTAAGAGTTTTCGTTGCAACTAGTGGGTGCTGGCAAGATGTTCGGTGTGCGTGTTAGAATTGGCTACTTTGAAATCCATGGGGCATTTTGTGAAGCCTGAAGAGAGCAGTAAAGTATATGGTTCAACCTTCGGCGGCCGTTGGCGAGAGACCATTGACGGCCTGCTCGATGCCGCGAAACTATCGGAGGCGCTGAAGGGGCAAAAAACTGTCCTCATCAAACCCAATCTGGTGGAGGCGCAGCAACCGCCTATCACCACGCCGGTGGAACTGGTTGCGGCGATTGTCGACTACATTCGGGAGCGGGTGAGTGGTATCGACATCATCGTAGGGGACGGTACCGGTTCGCTGGAGTACGACACTCACCATGCTTTTCGCACCCTGGGCTATTCAGCCATGGCGGCAAAGAAGGGGGTGCGGCTGCTCGATCTCAACGAAGAGCCGTCGATCCGTCTTTCCGACCCTCGGTGTTCGCGCTGGCCCGAGATGTTTCTCCCCGAGGTGGCCATGGAAAGCTATCTCCTGTCGGTGCCGGTGCTCAAGGCCCACTCCCTGGCCGGTGTTACCCTCACCATGAAGAATATGATGGGGATCTGTCCGCCGGAGTACTATCACAAAGGGGGGCACTGGAAGAAGGCGGCGTTCCATGCACGGATTCACGAGGCGATCCTCGACCTCAACCGTTACCGGGCGGCCGACTTCACCCTCATCGACGCTACGGTGGGGATGAGCGAGGCCCATCTCTGGGGACCCACCTGCGACCCGCATCCCAACCTTCTTATTGCCGGGTATGACCCGGTTGCCGTGGATGCCTATGGGTGTGGCGTGCTGGGTCGCGACTGGCGGAAGGTGGGGCATATCGCCATGGCCCATGGTGAGCTTGGCTGCGCCGAGCCGCTGGAAGTGGTCAAAGTGAAGCCGCTGGAAATCAGGACTTCTGCCTGCTGAACAACTCACGGTTGAGCCAGTACTTGTCCCATATCGGCTGACCGTCCTCTCTGCGGACCTGATACTCTACCTTGCCCCGGC
>JAOUDF010000348.1 GCA_029859385.1 Nitrospirota bacterium | reverse complement strand
TTGAATACAATGAGAATTCCGGCATGTTCTATGGCTTCTCTGAGCCTGCGTAAAGCATCTGTCCATGTTGGCTTGTGCGCAGCCCAACCTTCTTCTAACTTCAACGCGCGCCTAATATGTTCGGCAACGGCCACTGGCTGTTCTTGAGGTTTGGCAGAACGGACAGTAGGCAGAGGGTCTTGTCCTTGTTCGATCAAAAATTCACGCATCCAGGCCTGCCGTCGCTGCATCATTCGAATTGTTTCTATAAGATTAGGACTGGGCTTGCTTGGGGCTTCCTCGTCATGTGTTCTGAAATGAGGAATAGGCAGACGCTCTTCAGGTGGAGTTTTGAGAAAAAAGAACCCAAGCGGCGTTAGAGTCGCTTTCGCTAGCGTTTCTAATTGGCGCAACGTAGGTTGTGCTTCGCCCTTAACCCACTGGTCGATATGGGGAAACTTATAATGTAGATCGTCAGGAGTTAGACCTGAGCGGCTTACCACCCAGCGCAAAACGTCTTCACTGACTGCAACTCTACTCATGTGATCGCCGCCTCCCGCACGTCAATTTTTCCCGTTACCGCCACAGAGATGAGCGTTGTGCGATATTCGCCAAGTTTTTTGATGCTTATTCTTGTCATTTTAAGGAGCATACCGATCACCTCGTTTTCCACTTGTGCAAAAAATATATCTTACCGCTATCTTTCCCGTCACCACCGCTGAAATAAGAGCGGTGCGAAATTCACGGAGCTTGGCGATAGACTCGCATATCTTCTTAATCAGCACGTCTATCTGCGGCACGAACAATAAATACCGAGGAATGTTATATCATTTATCAGATTACGTAAATCAAGGTTCAGGTTACAAACCTGAACCTGATATATCAGAGGTTCCCTATGACGTAAAAACAATTTCCTACTTCGCCAAATACGACCCCAGAGTCTGCTGCATGCCCTCAAACGTCGCAACTGTCTTTGCTTTCCATTCAGGTGTAACGACATATGCGGCCGGGTTTTTATAATAGGCGTCTATCGCATTACGCAGAACCCCTGTCATGGCCGATACATAGGCCTTTGTCCGCTGCCTGCCTTCGATCTTGAAGGCCGTTACGCCCGCTTCAATCAGGTCCGGGAGCACTTCCAGAATATTCAAAGACTCAGGGTCTTCGAATGCATATACGGCCTTGCCATCCGAGTTTAAATACCTGCCCTTGCAACAGGTCGGATAAGCCGAGTTCTCGCCCCTGGCAAGTTTATTCAGTAGCACGTTATTAAGCTCTATGGATAGACTTCCGTCGTCGCCTGAGGTAAAACGCACGAAGCGCGAAGGCGAACAGGCCCCGTCCGTATTGGTCGAAGAGCCCGTGATAAAAGACGACAGATAGCACCTGCCCTCTATGTTTATGCACAGCCCGCCCAGCGCAAAGACCTCTATCTCCACGTCCGTTGCCCTTTTTAGGTCGCGTATTTCGTCGATCGTCAGCACCCTGGGCAGAACCACACGCTTTACCCCGAAATGCTTCTTGTAAAAATTTATCGAAAGATGGTTCGACGAGCTTGCCTGAGTGCTAAGGTGCAGATTCGCTTCCGGATGCCTTTGTGCGGCGTACTTCAACACTCCGATATTGGCGATGATAATCGCATCCGCGTTCAACGCAAAGGCGTCGTCAACCGCGTTATTCCACTTAACGTAAGTGTCGGTCTGCGGAAATGTATTAAGCGCTATGAAGGCCTTTTTGCCCTTCCTATGGGCGTACTTTATGCCCTCTTCTATGTCGAGGAGCGTGAAATTCAGGCCCTCGAAATTTCTTGCGTTGGTCGAATCGTTAAAGCCAAGATATACCGCGTCCGCCCCGGCGTCTATGGCCGCCTTTAAGGACGCGAGATTCCCGGCCGGCGCTATCACCTCGGCCTTTTTCATATTAATACCCCCGTTACATGAATCCGGGCGAGAACTCAAACCCGACGGACACAAGGCCCGCGTTAGAAAGGCACGTCGTCGTAGTCCGGCGGCGCTTCCTCTGCGTGCGCGTGATTGTCGCTTGCCTGGGCGCCAGAGGACTTTGCGCCCTTTTCGGCTCCGCCAGCCTTCGATCCCAGCATCTGCATGGTCGAGGCGAGAATTTCAGTGGTATACCTCTTCACGCCGTTCTTGTCGTCCCATGCCCTTGTCTGAATCTTACCCTCTATGTAGACCTGTCGCCCCTTTGCAAGGTACTCCCCGCATATCTCGGCGAGTTTTCCGAATGCGACGACCTTATGCA
>JAOUDF010000101.1 GCA_029859385.1 Nitrospirota bacterium | reverse complement strand
GAGATCCACGCCAGGTCGGCAACACCACGCCGGTAGGTGGTAAAGAGGAGATAGCTGCCGTCGGAGGACCATTTGGGAAGCGTAGCGATCGACTTGTCGAAGGTAATCTGGCGGATGTTGTGGCCGTCATAGTCCATGACGTAGAGCTCTTTCGATCCCGTGGCATCGGAGATAAAGGCAATTTTGGAGGTGGCGATCCCCTTCTCGCCCGTGAGCTGAAAGGTGACGTGATCGGCCAGTTGATGGACTCGCTGCCGCATGATCGAAACGCCCCGGTCATACTTCTTCGAAAAGATCAGGTCTCCGGTTGCGGCATTGTAGAGCTTCCCCTCGATCCAGATATCCCGGCCGTCGGTGGAGTAGCTGCCGATGAAGACAAAAGGCGGCCCCATCTCCCGCCACTTCACCTTTTCAGTGCCGGCATCGGCCACACGAATAACGCGAAACAGACCGGAAAATTCCAGATCATGCTGGAAGATATCGGCCATGGCCTTATGACGTCCCTCGGGGTCGGTAAAGTTACCGTCCTTGGTGAAATCGGCGACCAGTATATCGATCTTGGCCGGGGCCTTTGTAGTGGAGACATGGATATCCGCGGCCAATGACAGCGAAGGGACGAGAAACAGTACCAGCAAGACTATCCTGAACATGAACGGCTATCCTCCGGCCAGTTTGGGTATGAACTTGAAATACACCCCGAGGGTGTCATCCTGCATCAGGTTAGGCGGAAGGGGGGGGACTGTCCGCGTCTCGATGACTGCCCTCTCGGCGGAGAGGTCCAGGTCTTTCCTCCCCGAACTTGTCTCAATCGAGATGTGCGTGATCCGCCCGTCCTTTTGAATCTTGAAATAGACTATCACCGGCTGAACGCCGCGATCGTAGCGGACAGTTCCCGGCGGCTGCCACCGGCGGGCTATCTGCGCCACCATGTTTTGTATGTAGTAGTTCGTGGAGGCATCGACCCCCTCGCGGGCACCCTCCAGGGCGCTTATGGGGTTGGTCTCCTCGGATGCCGCTGCCGTAGTGGGCGCCTTGCGACGGACAAGCCTGAGTTTACGCTGCGCCGGAGCAACCTCCGTCGGTGGAACGGGTTTCGCCTCCTCAACCGGTGTCTTTTCTTCCCTTACCGGCTCGGGCTTCTTCTTTACCTTTTTCAGGACTACGTCATCTTTGGCAGGGGCGGGCTTGGCCTTTGGTTCGGCCTTCTTCACAACCGGTGGAGGGGTTGGCTGAACAGGTGGCGTCTCCGCCTTTTCCACCGGAGCCGACGAAGTCTCGGACACTTCTTCGGGAGCAGCCGCCAGATCGACGCTGATCAGCGTCGGCTGACCGGCATTGGATATTACCCGAAATGGCGAATAGCTCAGAAGCAGCAGGAGCCCGACATGAAGGGCCACTGAAAGCAGAAGCGAAACCGGCAGGTCCGGCCTGAAGCCGTGGTCGAATCCGTGTGAACCTAAGGAACCTCTCACGTATGATATCTATCCCTGAAAGGTGTCTCCGCCCAATGAGGCGATAATTTCATAACAGCTTGTGTTTTCAACAAAAAGTGTCGTGAAATGGTGCCACAGGCGGAACAGGACTGTCAAGGGCTATCGGGCACCGAGCACTCGTTTCAGGAACTGGCCCGTATGCGATGAACCTACCTTTCGGACCTCTTCAGGGGTACCGCTGGCCACTATTTCACCGCCGCGGTCACCGCCTTCGGGGCCAAGGTCGATGATCCAGTCGGCGCTCTTGATGACGTCGAGGTTGTGCTCGATCACTACCACCGTCGCGCCGCCGTCCACCAGCCGGTTAAGCACGTCGAGGAGTTTCTGGATGTCGGCGAAGTGCAACCCCGTCGTCGGTTCGTCGAGGATGTAGAGCGTCCGGCCGGTACTTCTCTTTGACAGCTCGCGGGAGAGCTTCACGCGCTGGGCTTCGCCGCCGGAGAGCGTTGTGGCCGACTGGCCAAGGGTAATGTACCCCAACCCCACGTCCTGCAACGTCTCCAGCTTGCTCTTTATCTTGGGAATGTTCTCGAAAAAGGGGAGGGCCTGGTTGACGCTCATCTGCAGCAGTTCAGCAATGTTCTTTCCCTTGTAACGGATCTGCAGCGTCTCCCGGTCGTAGCGCTGCCCGCGGCAGACCTCGCAGGTAACATAGACGTCGGGGAGGAAGTGCATCTCGATCTTGATGACGCCGTCCCCTTCGCAGGCCTCGCATCGGCCGCCCGCCACATTGAAGGAGAACCGCCCTGCCCGGTAGCCGCGCAGCCTTGCCTCGGGCAACTGGGAGAAGAGCTCGCGGATCGGGGTAAAGAGCCCGGTGTAGGTCGCGGGATTCGATCGCGGCGTGCGACCGATGGGCGACTGGTCGATGTCGATGACCTGGTCGAAATCCTCCAGCCCCTCGATGTCGCGGTAGGCGCCGGCCTTCTGGCTGCTGCGGTAAAGATGCTGGTGCACCGCCTTGTAGAGCGTTTCGAGGATCAGCGAGCTCTTGCCCGAACCCGAGACGCCGGTTACACAGGTGAGCACCCCTTGGGGAACGTTGACATCGACACCCTTCAGGTTGTTTTCCGTAGCCCCGCTGATGCGCAGATACTTCCGCGCCCGTCGCCGCTTCTTCGGGACAGGGATGGCAAGCCTGCCCGAGAGGTACTTGCCGGTCAGCGACTCATCGTCGGCCATGATCTCATCCGGCGTGCCCTGGGCAATGATCTCGCCGCCGTGCACCCCAGCGCCCGGCCCCATGTCGATCACCCAGTCGGAATGACGGATGGTGTCCTCGTCGTGCTCGACCACCAGCACCGTATTACCGATGTCCCGCAGCCGCTGGAGCGTACTGAGAAGCCGCTCGTTGTCGCGCTGGTGCAGGCCGATGGACGGTTCATCGAGGATGTAAAGGACGCCGACCAGCGACGAGCCTATCTGCGTGGCAAGCCGTATCCGTTGACCTTCACCGCCCGAGAGGGTCCCGGCCTTGCGATCGAGGGTGAGGTAGTCGAGCCCCACGTTGACGAGGAACCCCAGCCGCTCCCGCACCTCCTTGAGTATCTTGGCCGCGATCACCTGCTCCCGCTCAGACAGAGAAAGGGCCTCGAAGAACTTTGCCGCCTCCTTGATCGAGAGGGCGGTCACCTCCACCACCGACCTCTCCCCGACCCTTACCGCCAGGCTTTCTTTTCTCAACCGCGCCCCGTTGCAGGCCGGACAGGGGTGCCAGCCCATGTACTGCTCGACCTCTTCCTTGAGATACCCTTCCACCTCCTCGTAGCGCCGCTTCAGCGCCCCCATCACCCCCTCAAAGGGCTTCTTCGATTTCTGGCGGTGAACGCCGCCCTTGAGGAAGGCGAACTCGACCTGATCGTCGCCCGAGCCGTAGAGGATGACCCGCTGGTGCTCTTCGTCCAGTTGCCGGAAAGGGGTATCGAGAGAGAACTTGTAGTGCTTCGCCACCGCCTCCATGATCTCCATGAAATAGGCCGGGTTCCGGCGGGTCCACGGGGCGATGGCCCCTTCACGGACCGACAGGGTAGGGTTGGGAATGATCAGACCCTCCTCCAGGGCCAGCTCGGTGCCGAGGCCATCGCAGGCAGGGCAGGCCCCGTGAGGGTTGTTGAAGGAGAACATGCGGGGCGTCATTTCGGGCAGGCTGGTGCCGCAGTCGATGCAGGCCAGTCGCGTGCTGTAGAGCTTGTCGCCGCTGTCCATCAGGTTGACGACCACCAGCCCCTCGCTGAGTCGCAGGGCCGTCTCCACCGCGTCGGCAAGGCGCCCCTGAATCCCTTCCTTCACCACCAGCCGGTCGACCACGACCTCGATGTCATGCTTCCTGTTCTTGTCGAGAGAAATCTCCTCGGCCAGATCGTGCATCTCGCCATCGATCCGCGCCCGCACGAAACCGTCCTTACGCATCTGGAGAAGCTCTTTCCGGTACTCCCCTTTTCTGCCGCGCACGATGGGGGCAAAGACCTGTATCTTGCTCCCCTCGGGCATGCCGACGATGGCGTCGACGATCTGCTGCACCGTCTGGGCCGCGATCTCCCGGCCGCACTCCCAGCAATGAGGGTGCCCTACGCGGGCGTAGAGGAGGCGCAGATAGTCGTATATCTCGGTGACGGTTCCAACAGTCGAGCGGGGGTTCTTCGAGGTGGTTTTCTGCTCGATGGAAATGGCCGGTGAGAGCCCCTCGATGGAGTCGACGTCGGGCTTCTCCATCTGTTCGAGGAACTGGCGGGCATAGGCCGAGAGCGATTCTACATATCGCCGCTGCCCCTCGGCATAGATGGTGTCGAAGGCCAGTGACGACTTGCCCGAGCCGGAGAGACCGGTAATGACCACGAACTTGTCGCGCGGAATCTCCACGTCGATATTCTTCAGATTATGCTGGCGTGCGCCTTTGATTATTATCTTGTCTTTCATAAACCCTTCAGTCTGGTTAATTCAACAACGGTCTCTATGTGGTACGTCTGCGGAAACATGTCCACCGGTTGCACCCTGCCGACGCGATAGCCTCCGGAGGCGAGGATTTTAAGGTCCCGCGCCAGGATGCTGGGGTTGCACGAGGTGTAGACCATCTTTCGCGGCCCGAGTCGCATGATTTCATCCAGCACCTCGCGGGCCGCCCCCTGCCGGGGCGGGTCGAGATGCACAAGGTCCGCTTTCAGCACCCGACCGGTTCCTGCTTCAGAGGAAGCGGCCATTATCTCAAAATTGGACACACCATTCAAGGTCGCATTCTCCTCCGCGCATTCGACCGCTGAAGAGCTCTCCTCCACAGCCACGACCTGAGCCGCCCGACGGGCGAAGGCGAGAGAAAAGTTTCCGACGCCCGCATACAGATCAAGCACCGTATCGCCGGGTTCAGCGTCGAGAAAATCGAGGGCCGTATCGACAAGATGGCGGCTGGTGGGCCAGTTGGATTGGAAGAATCCGCCGTCTTTTACTACGAGGTTCAGCGGGCCGGAGGCAGCCTGAAGTGCAAACCGGAGGGCTGTATCGCCGACGCGGCTCACCACGCGTCCCCCCTTACTTACCGCCAGTCCCTTGAGGTGCGGAATTTCCTGTTTAAGAAGGATGAATAACCGCTCCGTATCGATCCGTTTTCGCTCGTGAGGGATAAGGAGCAGAACGGTTTCAGCGGCGGGGAAACCCGTGCAGATGCGCCCCTCTGCGATGGCGTCAACCCAGCCGGGTTCCGCGGCGACAACCTTTCTCAGCGCTGCGAGGACGTTATTAAGCATCGGGTGAAAGACGGGGCAGTGCGAGATATCGACGATATTATGGCTTTGCTCACGATAGAAGCCGATAAGCGGCTTATGACCCTTTGATCCCATCTTGAATTGTCCGCGATGTCGATATGCCCACGGCTCCTCGGATGGAATAATGGCCAGAATATCAGGCTCGGCGATGCTCCCCACCCGCCGGAGCGTGTCGCGAAGCACCTCTTCCTTCAACCGCAATTGCCCTGGATACGAGGCATGCATCCACTGGCAGCCACCGCATTCCGCTGCGACAGGGCAGGATGGTAGGGTCCGGTCCGGTGATGGCTCCACAATTTCGACAAGGCTGCCCTCCATGAAGTCCCGCCGCACTTTTTCAACCTTGGCGACAACCCGCTCTCCGGGCAGCACATCATCGACAAACACGACCCTGCCGGCATGTCGAGCCAGCCCCTTGCCGCCAAAGGCCATTTTTTCAATCTGCAGAGAGAGGTTCTCCCCGGGCTTCATCGCATCCCCCCAAAAAGCCCAGCATAGCACAAAGTCATCGCCCTTTCATCTCTCTCGACCCAATGATTTCGTAACATTAAACTTTCTTCCTGATGATGCCGTAAATGAAAATATCTGCTTAATTTTTTTGGCTAAATGGAGCTTTTATGGCCGCCCCTTTCAAAACAAAAATACTGGAAGGCCGCTTCGAGTTGGTCATCTCCGCCGACGAACTGAAGGCCACCATCTCGCCCATCCCCGAGGCCTCATTTTTTGAAACTGAAAAAGAGGCGCTCCTTTCCTCCATACGTTCACACCATGTAACCCACGGCATACTGGAAACATTCCGCGAAGAGGATGACTCCCTTGTCGTCGCCGAAGGGACAGCAGCTGAAGACGGTAAAGATGGCTGGATCGAGTATCTCTTCAACAGGGACCATTCCCTCCACATCACCGAGGAACATGGCCATGTCGACTACAGAAATCTCGGTACCGTAGCAAGCACTACCAAGGGAGCCCCCATAGCCAAGCGTCACCTCCCGACCCGCGGCGTTGACGGCACTACCGTGAAGGGGACGCCTATTGCGTCAAAGGCAGGCAAGATGATTGAATTTGTCATGGGCGACAACGTTGAGCAGTCACCGGACGGTTACCAGCTCCTTGCCAGCATCGACGGATGTCCACAGGTGGTGGGCCACAAAATTTCCGTGCAGCCGGGATACACCGTTGACGGAGACGTGGATTATTCCACCGGCAACATTGAGTTCATGGGAAATATCACCATTGCCGGAATGGTAAAACCGGGGTTCTCCGTGAAGGCTGCCGGCGACATCGTCATACATAACGGGGTAGAGGAAGCGATTATCGAAAGTGGCGGAAACGTAACGGTCAACGCCGGAGTCCTCGGTCGTGGAACCTGTAGTATCAAAGCGACAGGAAGCATCTTCTGCGTCTTTGCCGAACATGCGACTCTCGATGCAGGGGGAGACATACGGGTCAAGAATTTTCTCAAGTCATGCAAGGTGACATCACACGAAGGTTCGGTGTTCGCCGAAGAGGGCAAAGGGGCGTTGATGGGGGGGACCATAACCGCCAGAAAGATGATCCGCGGCCGCATCCTTGGTGTTGAACTGGGAGAGAAGACAGTATTTACCATCCTGGGCAAGGTCGAGATGTTGAGAAAGCGGGAGCAGCTGAAGAAGACCCTGAAGGAGACCGAGGCGCAGCTCGACCAGTTTTATGGGGCCGCCGACCGGTTTACGCAAGCCTTTCCGGATCCGGAGGAACGGGCAGCCAAAATGTCGGAAGTAGAAAATTTTCTGAGCGGCAAATATTCTGAGGCCGAGAAAGAGATGAAAGAGGTGGAAGAAACTCTTAGCCACAAGGATGAGAACTGCATCCAGGCCATTGAACGGTTACACGCCAACACGGAAATAACCTTTGCATTATTGACCACCACCATCCAGAATGAACGGGGCCCTTCCCACATATCGGTATCGGAAGGGCGTATTCTCTCCCTCCCCCTCTCCGCCGATGACCTGGCTAAAAAGCACGGCTGATCGTCGCGTAACCGGACTACTCTTCCAGTATCTTCTTGATCGTCTCCTTCAGCTCAGTCATGTCTGATGACTTGACAATATAGGCGTCAGACGCCCATGTGCTGAAATCCTGCTTGTAGGTAGGGTAGGCGGTGCTCATGATGATGGGCAGGTCGCGGCGCTTCTCCTTGAGCCTTCTCAGAGTTTCCACGCCGTCCATCCCCGACATCTTGATATCGAGCGTCACCAGGTCGGGGTTGACCTTTTCCACCATGACCAGGGCCTCTTCACCGCTGCCGGCCATCGACACATCATAACCCGCATCCCGCAGTTCCTCCGCATAGAGTACCCGGATCGATTCTTCGTCGTCCACTATCAGTATCTTTTTCATACGACTTTCCTCCTCCTGTTGAATGTATAACGCAAATGAAAAAAATGTCCACTCAGACGCAATTTTTAACGGCATTATCGCCGGGGCTGTTCTCTCTTCACCGCTCTCCGCTCCCTGCGGTAGGGGAGCTTTATGACAAACTTCGTCCCGTGTCCCTCTTCACTCCGCACCTCGATCTTGCCCTCGTGCTTTTCTATTATCCTGTGGCAGATGGAGAGGCCGAGCCCCGTACCCGCGACCTTTGTCGTGAAAAACGGGGTAAAGATGTTACTCATTATGTCTTCGGGGATGCCACCGCCCGTATCGTCGATGGAGACACCAACGGAGCCGGACTCGTCCGCAATGAACGTCCTGATGGCAAGCTCGCCGCCGCCGGTCATGGCCTGTTCAGCATTGGAGATTATATTCGTGAGCACCTGCATCAACTGCTGCGGGTCCACCAGTATGGGCGGGAGGTCGGATGCCAGCTCCTTCACCACCCGGCAGCCGCTTTCCGCCAGGTCCTCCGTGTAAAGCCCTATGGCATCCTCGACAATATCGTTCACCGAACACTCCTCCATGGCGGGCGCTGAATCCTTGGAGAAGGTCAGGATATCCTGGACAATCTTCTCGATACGCCTGACCTCCTTGATAATGATCTCGGCATAGCGCTTTTCCTGGGTCTCCTCGCCCACTCTTCCCGCCAGCCTCCGGGCAAAGCCGCCAATGGATACCAGCGGGTTCCTGATCTCGTGGGCGATGCCGGCGGCCATCTGCCCCAGCGCCGCCATCTTCTCCGCCTGGATCAGCTTGTTCTGGGCCTCTCGGAGGTTCTTGTTGGCCTGTTCGAGGTTGTGGTACATCTTAGCATTTTCAATGGCCAGGCCCGCCTGATTCGCGAACATGGACAGAAACTGCATGTTTTCCTCCTCGATGGCCTTGCCGCTGAAGAGGTTGTCTACCAGCAGCAGCCCTATGGCATGGTCCCGGGCAACAAGGGGGACTACCGCAAAAGCCCTCGCATCGACCCAGGCGGCGAGGGCGGGGTCGATCAGCGGGTCATGGGTCGTATCGTTGATATTAAAACTCTTCCGTTCGGCAATTACCTTCCCCAGAAGCAGCGTCCGGTCTTCAAGAGGCACCCGTATCTCTCGTATCTTACGGTTTATTGGCGAATCCCGCAGGGCTGTTTCTTCAGTGTCCAATAACGGGAAATCGAGAATCGTCCGACCAGACCGCACCAGATCAGACCAGATTGCCCCCGCCTCCGAAGCGCTGGAAGGACCGACGGCCATCACTCCTTCGAGGACATTGCTTCGTTCATTGACGATAAACAGCATGGCCCGGTTGAAACCGAGACCATCACTAATGGTCGCCCCGGTCAGTATTACATGATAGAGCTGCGTGAGCTTGACCGTACGGCGCATGGCGTAGCTGACGTCGTACAGAGTCGAAAGTTCAAGGACCCGCCGCCTGTTTTCCTCCGCCAGTCTTTCAATATGGTCGTACATGAAGGCATTCTGTATCGCCACCGAGGCCTGACTGGCAAGCATGGAAAGGAGCTGCAAATCTTCCTCAGTGAATACATACGATTCGTTGGTAGGATCTTTTTCCTTGTCAAAGACGGATATGGTACCGATCACCTCATCCTTAAACCCCAGCGGGACGCACAGAAG
>JAOUDF010000100.1 GCA_029859385.1 Nitrospirota bacterium | reverse complement strand
CTCCTGCCGCAGCTGGACAACCGCATGGGGCCATCTCCCCGTCCTCGGATCATCGAGCCCCACCGGCTTCATGGGACCAAAACGGAGCGTATCGCGCCCCCGTGCCGCCATCACTTCAACGGGCATGCACCCTTCGAAGAATCGCTCATCCTCAAAGGCCCGCACCGGCACTTTCTCCGCCGCCATGAGGGCATCGTAAAACCGGTCGTATTCCTCTTTCGACATAGGGCAGTTGAGATAGTCGTCACCCCCCTTGCCGTAGCGCGAGGCACGGAACACGATGCTCATGTCCAGAGAATCGGCGTCGACAATCGGAGCTATGGCATCGTAAAAATAGAGATAGTCCTCTCTTGTAAACATCCGGAGGGCCTTTGTCAAGGACTCAGACGTGAGCGGCCCCGAAGCGACCACGGTGATGCCGTCCTCCGGGATGGCGGTCACCTCCTCCCGCACAAGCCCTATATAAGGATGGTCCGAGATCAGGTCGGTCATCCGCCGTGAAAAGAGTCCTCTATCTACCGCCAGCGCCGAGCCTGCCGGGACGCGCGTTTCGTCGGCCACCTGCATAACGAGCGACCCGAGCCGTCGCATCTCTTCCTTCAACAGTCCCACGGCGTTGTTGGTATCCGCAGAGCGGAGCGAGTTGGAGCAGACCAGCTCGGCCAGCTGATCGGTGTTATGCGCCGGGGTCCTTGTCGTCGGCCGCATCTCGAAGAGACGCACTTCCACGCCTCTTTCCGCCGCCTGCCATGCCGCCTCGCAGCCTGCAAGACCGCCGCCGATGATGGTAATATTTGACATCTTAAGGAAACGTCCTTGTAGTGGAAATATCAGAAATTGACGGCGCAGACTACCACAGGAAGGCCACGGTTGCAAAGGCCGGTTCGTGTTTCTTGACAGCAATCGCCGTTAGGCCGATAATCCCGGAAATTGGAGGCCGGCATGTCCATCGTCAGAAAACTTCTCGGGAGAACAGGAGAGGATACGGCTGAACGGTATCTCAAAAGAAAAGGGTACAGGATACTGGAACGAAACTTCAGCCTGAAGATCGGCGAGATCGACCTTATCGCCCTCGATGGCGATACCGTAGTATTCATAGAAGTAAAAACAAGAAGGGGTGACAGGTACGGCACCCCCGCCGAAGCGGTAACCGGCAGGAAGCAAGCCCAGATCGTAAAGACCGCGTTGGCTTATATCGCGAAGAAGAAACTCGGGGACATCGCATGCAGGTTTGATGTCGTCGGCATAAGCATGCAGAGCGGTAAACCTGAAATTGAACATATCAGAAGCGCCTTTGACGCAGGGAGATTCTGTTGAGCAACACCGCAAAGAAGAAGATCGGGATGGTCACCCTTGGCTGTCCCAAAAACCAGGTGGACTCGGAGGTAATGCTGGGCCTCTATGACAATTCCGGCTATACCCTTACCCAGGACCCGGGGGAGGCCGACGTCATCGTCATCAACACCTGCGGCTTCATCGACGAGGCCAAGACCGAGTCGATTGACACCATCCTGGAGATGGCCGCATATAAGGAAAAGGGAAACTGCCGCGCACTGATCGTAGCCGGCTGCCTCGGACAGAGGTATCAGGAAGATCTTCTCAAGGAGATCCCGGAGATCGACGCCATTGTCGGCACGAGCGAGTTCCCGAAGATTGTCGAAATCAGCAATGAGTTGACCGCCAATCCATCCCACGAGCGTCTTTGGGTCCAGCCGCCCGAGTTTCTCTACGATCACACAACGCCGAGGTTGCGGATTACGCCAAAACATTACGCCTACCTCAAGATCGCCGAAGGGTGCGACCATTTATGCAGCTTCTGTGTCATCCCGAAGATGCGGGGTCGGTTCAAGAGCCGCTCCATCGACGACATCCTGGACGAAGCCAGGGCCATGGCCGACGACGGGGTAAAGGAGATCATACTCATCGCCCAGGACACCACCTACTTTGGACACGACAAAGGTGAGCGGGAACTGGCAAGGCTCCTTCATAAACTAGGACGGCTTGGCGGCGTGGAGTGGATACGACTGCTCTACAGTTATCCGATGCAGTTCTCTGAGGCGATTATGGATGCCATTGCGTCAGAGGAGAAGATTTGCAAATATGTCGACCTGCCGGTGCAGCATGTCAGCGATGATATCCTGAAAAGGATGAAGCGGCGTTGTACCGGCGATGATATCCGACGGACCATCAACGGGCTCCGGCAGCGTATCCCGGGGATAACGCTGCGGACATCGCTCATCGTCGGCTTTCCGGGCGAGACGGATCGGCAGTTCGATGAGCTGCTCCAGTTTGTTGAAGCTACCGAGTTTGACCGACTCGGCGTCTTCACTTTCTCAGCGGAAGAGGGCACCCCCTCTGCCTCCATGCCTGATCAGGTATCGCAAAAAGTAATGGAAAAGAGGAAGTCTGCGATCATGAAAGCCCAGAAAAAAATTTCCCGGAAGAAACTCAGCAAACTAAAAGGCACAGTGCAAAGAGTGATGGTGGATGGTCTTTCCCGAGAGACAGAGCTGTTACTTGAAGGACGCACCCAGGGACAGGCGCCCGATATAGACGGCGTCGTCTACATTACCGAAGGATCTGCGCAACCGGGAGATATAGTTACGGTAAAAGTCGAGAAGGTACATGACTATGACCTGGTCGGACCCATCGTAAACTGAAGATTCCCCCTGCCCACTGCGCTTGCGGGCCAGTAAACACAGTCAGATACCACCTACCTAAATAAAGTTTTTTACTCATGACTTATGTCATATATAAAAAGTGGAAATCCTATAAAGTTACTTCGCTTCTTTCCACCTAATTATTAAAGCATCATCGTCAACCATAAAAGGGAGGGTACGTGAAAACATCGGAACGGGTATCTGATATCGTAATGAAAGCCATCAAGAGCAAGGGATATGAGACCATCAAGGACTGCGCCAAGGAGCTCGACATCCCCTACGAGAACCTTCGCAAGACGGTGGCTGCCGAGCATATCCCGCGAGACAGGACCCTGATTGAATACGCCCGGAAACTCGGGATCGACGAGCAGTCCCTTATCCTGCAGGCGCACCGCGACAGGGCCCCTGACGTCATCAAGGGGATTTTCTACGGCTACAGAGACATGGAAGAGCTCAAGAAGCTCTGCCTCAATGACAAGGAAAAGCGCCTTCTCGAAATGCTGAGCGACTTCAACGAGAAGGAGATGAAGGATGTCGAATCCTTTATCAAGAATATCCGCCAATTGAAGAGCAGGAAGGAAAAGGTGCTGAAGGAAGCCAAACCGGCAGCCAAGGCCAAAACTACCAGCAGCAAACCCGCCAAGGCGAAAAAAGCAAAACCGCTGGCCAAAAAAGGCCTGAAAAGAAGATAGCATCTTCCCGTACTCTCGGGAACTGATCTCCCGAGAGTACGGGTTTTAGCAGTACCAACATCCTGCGCTATGGGCCCAAGGCAACCAGGTTCACCCTTCCCCCCACCTCAAATTCTCCTTGACATAGGCACGACACCGGGCATAATTAAGAATTATTATTAAAAATGAACCCCAAACACTCCGTGACAAGAATCCTGGTTACTGATCGTGACCGTTTTTTCTTGACAACCCATAGGCTTGTTTATAAATTTGGGGTTCCGCGTTCAGTCTGCGTAACGCGACCATAAAAAAGGAGATATCTATGGCTGAAGCAGAAAAGAACAATCAGGAACGGGCAGTTTCCATAGACCCTGCAACCATCGAGTTGCTGGCTGTCGCTAAAGAAGAAGGCCATACAACGGCTTTCTCCAGAGCGGAAGCCATGAAGCCGTGCCCCATCGGCCGCGCGGGCAGCTGCTGCTACGTGTGCTACATGGGACCGTGCCGTATGGTGGGCAAGAGCTACGACACCATGACCGGTATCTGCGGAGCTACCCCGCAGACCATTTCGGCAAGAAACGTTACGAGGGCATCCACGGCAGGCGCATCCGCACACTCCGACCATGGTCGCGATGTCGTAATGACGGTGCTGGCCGTTGCAAAAGGCGAAGCCCCCGGCTATGAGCTCAAAGACCTCGACAAGCTCATGAGAGTCGCCGGCTACATGAATATCGACACCGTCGGAAAGACCAAGGAGCAGGTCGCCGAAGAATGTGCCCTCGAGGCGCTGGCCAACTGGGGCCGCCAGACCGGCGAGCTTACCTACCTGAGCCGCGCCCCGAAGAAGCGTCAGGAGATCTGGCGCAAGAAGGGGATCGCCCCTCGCGGTATCGACCGCGAAATCGTCGAGACGCTGCACAGGACCACCATCGGCACCGACCAGGACCCCAAGTCGCTCCTCATGAACGCCCTGAAGGTCTCCCTCGTTGACGGGTGGGGCGGCGCCATGCTGGCCACCGATTTCACCGATATCCTTTTCGGGACCCCGAAGCCGATCCACTCCCGTTCCAACCTGGGTGTTCTCAGGGAAGACGAGGTAAACGTCGTCGTCCACGGGCATGAGCCTACCCTCTCGAACATGATAGTTGATGCCTGTCTGGACCCCGAACTGATCGAGTATGCCAAGAGCAAGGGTGCCAAGGGGATCAATATCGCCGGCCTCTGCTGTACGGCCAATGAAATCCTCATGAGAAGGGGCGTCCCCTCCGCCGGCAGCTTCCTCGAGCAGGAACTGGCGATCCTCACCGGTACCGTCGACGCCATGGTGGTCGACGTACAGTGCATCATGGAGGCCCTCCAGGGGTTGTCCGAGAAGCTTCACACAAAGCTGATCACCACATCTTCAAAGGCGAGGGTAGCCGGCGCAATGCACCTACAGTTCGACGAGCACCATGCATGGGATGTTGCCAAGCAGGTCGTAAAGACGGCCATCGACAACTACCCCAACCGCAAGCGGATCAAGATGCCGACGAAGAACGACATGGGCAACATGGTCGCGGGCTTCTCTCACGAGTATGTCGAGTACATGCAGGGCGGCAGGTTTCGCAAGTCGTTCAGGCCCCTCAATGACGCCATCATGGACGGCCGCATCATGGGAGTAGTCGGCATCATCGGCTGCACGAACCCCAGGGTGCCCGAGGATGAAGCCCACAACTATCTGGTGAAGAAGTTCATCGAGAACGACATCCTGGTCGTACAGACCGGTTGCGGCGCCATCGCCAGCGCAAAATACGGCCTGCTGACCCCCGAGGCCATCGAGTATGCCGGACCCGGCCTGAGAGAAGTCTGCGAGGCAGTCGGTATTCCGCCAGTGCTTCACATGGGTTCCTGCGTGGACAACTCCCGTATCCTTACCGTCATGACCGCCATGGTTGAAGAGGGTGGACTGGGAGACGACATCAGCGACCTTCCCGTCGTGGGTATGGCGCCCGAGTGGATGTCAGAGAAGGCTGTCTGCATCGCCTGCTACTTCGTGGCATCCGGTGCCTATGTCATCTGCGGCGTCGATTCGCCGGTGGGCGACAGCAAGATCGTTACCGGCCTTATCGACAACTTCTGGGAAGAGGAAGTCGGCGGGAAGCTTCACTTCATCGTCGACAAGGAGCAGATGTACGAGAAGGCCGTCGAGCATATCAAGGCCAAGAGGAAAGCGCTCAAGATCAAGGAATACGAGCGCGGCAAGTTCCACAAGGAGAAGGTACTCCTCGACATGGCTGCACGCCGGGCGCTGGAAGCCGGACAGGGCGGCAGCCAGATGCCTCACAAGCTGTTCTAAAAAGAGGTCCTTTCACTACACCGCCCCCGGCGAAATCGCGACCACGATTTCGACCGGGGGTTTTTAGTTTCATGAGGTATATATGCATGTCATCGGCATACTGGGGAGCCCCAGGCTGAAGGGAAATACCGACATCCTTCTCGATGCCTACCTGGCGGGAGCGCGTGAGGCGGGGGCGAAGACGGAAAAAGTGGTCCTCAACAAACTTGACTACGTGCCCTGCCAGGGGTGTGGTGGCTGCGACAAAACCGGCCGCTGCGTCCATAAGGATGACGTCTATGACCTTTATGAGCGTTTCCGAACAGCGAGCCAGATCATCATCGCCTCGCCGATCTACTTTATGGGCATAACCGCCCAGACCAAGGCGATGATCGACCGCTGCCAGGCCAACTGGGCGGAAAAACACCTCCTGAAAAAACCGGTCGCCGATATCGCCGGGCCCCGATGGGGGGTATTTATCTCTACTGGGGGAACCAGTAACGACTTTATATTCAGCCCTTCCCGGACGATACTCAAGGCTTTCTTCTCGACCCTCGACGTCATCTACAAACAGGAGTTTGTGTTTCCGGGTATTGACCATCAGGGAGAAATAGAGCATCATCCTGAAATAATAGAATCTCTTCGTCTCGCCGGAATGGCATTGACCCGAGAACAGTTGACCTTACCTACGGAGGTGGTATGAAGCGAATTGTTTCTCTCCTGGCCCTCTCTCTACTCTTTGCCGGCTGCGCTGAAATAGAATTCGGCACGCCCGATACCAACCCTCTGCGGGACCCGACCCTTACCGACCCCGTAACCCTGATCAACGAGAGATGCACTCTCTGTCATGACCGGTCCAGGATAGACATGGCGCGCAAAACGCGAGACGAATGGACGGCCCGGCTGAACCGGTGCCAGTCATATGGTGCCCGTATGGACGAAGTGGAGAAGAAAGAACTGGGGGACTATCTCTATATCCGGAGGTGATAGCCAGGATGCGCGCTATTTAGTGAATAGTGCGCGTTAATAATATTCTAATATCTTCTGCCGATAAACACAACATGTCGTGTTTTTGGCAGGAGGTCATGAGGTTGCCACCCCCATATATAGCCCGATTATTCATTGTTTTTTCATGCTTTTTCATGATTGCGACAGCTCACTGCGCCATCGCCGAGGGGCTAACTGGTTACTATTATCAGCGGGCAAAGAAGAGCGGGCCGGTTGTGGTCGGACCACCCGACCAGGTGGTTGTTGACAAGACAATCAACTTCGCCACCAACACCTGGAACTGGCGGCCATTCGGGTGGCAGGAACATTTCAGCGTCTACTGGACCGGGTGGATCAATATCAGCAGCGGCGGTTCCATCACCTTCTCCACCTTCTCCGACGATGGCAGCAAGGTCTACATAGACGACCAGAACATCGTGGAAAACAACCGGGGACGACAGGAACCGTCGTGGAGTTCGGGCACGGCCAACCTGAGCCCCGGTTATCACAAGATCGAAATAACCTACTACAATTGGAAAGGCTCTGGCGGCATGGGACTCTACTGGGATACAGGGGCCGGGGCACAGATCGTTCCCACAGACGTCTTATTTCCTGAAACCTTTCAACCACAATAACCAAAACACAATGAAGATACTCGGGATATCATCAGTAACCCGCAATTGCGGAGTCGCCGTAAGCGAAAACGGGGAGACCCTTGGGGACATTACGCTTTCAGAAGGGCGAGGACTTTCCGAGTCCCTGATGCCTGCAATTGACCGGATTCTCCGGGATGCCGGCTTGACCGTTGGGACACTGGACGGGATCGCCGTTACCGCGGGCCCCGGCTCCTTCACGGGCATCAAGGTTGGTCTTGCCGCAGCAAAAGGCCTTGCTCTCGCTGCCTCTGTCAGGGCAGTCGGGATATCGACCCTGGAGGCGCTGGCCTGGTCAGCCGGCCCCCGGGAACATCCCCTATACGCGGTCATCAACGCGGGGCGCGGAGAAGTCTTTGCCGGCTGTTATTCCCACTCGAATAACCGTCTCGAACCGCTCATGCCCGATGGACTGTTCGCCCCCGAAGCAATGGACTCCATTGTCAAAGGCCCGGCATTCCTCATCGGCGATGCCGCTTCGCAGATTCACGACCTTCTCAATTCTCATCGACAGAATGCTGCCATCTCCCTCATACCCGCTGAAGCCGGGCTCCCTCTGGCGGTAGCCGTCGCGCAATTGGGCATGGCTCGTCTGGCCGGAGGCAATACCCTGACTGCCGCATCTCTTTTACCCCTCTATATCAGGCGAGCAGAGGCCGAGGTACAGCTCGAGCGAAAACAGATGGCCGCTGCCGATCGTTCATGCCCCGCATAGAAGAGATGTCTCCCGCCGACTTGCCTGAGGTGGTCGCCATCGAAGAGCTGTCCTTCTCCAACCCGTGGACCAGAGGGATGTTCATGGTGGAGATGACCCTTCCCCAGAGCCGTACCGTAGTTATCAAAACAGAAGAGCAGGGCAGCGTCAGTCGCATTGCCGGCTATGCCTGCTGGTGGAACGTTGCCGGAGAGGTTCATATTCTGGATATCGCGGTGCACCCGGACTTTCGGCACATGGGTCATGCAACAGAATTGGCAAAAACCATCCTTGACGAAGCCCGGGAAAGTAACGCCGAAAAAATTTTTCTCGAAGTGCGTGCCTCAAACCTCCCTGCCCGTAATTTTTACGGAAAACTGGGGTTCAGGGAAACGGGACTGCGTCCGCGCTACTACGACAAACCCTCCGAAGATGCCGTCTGCATGACCCTCGAACCCATTAACGGCGGCGATCCTCTCCGGTAGCCACCCACCTATTTTGCTCATCACTGCTCCATACAAGCCGACATGATGCAGGGCCAAAAAGCGCTTGTTTTTTAGCGTCTTCCTGTGTTAATTTAGCGTCATGGAACAGACCAAGCCCGACCTTGACATAGAGCTCTGCCCCGAAGAACTGGTGAAAGAAGCCCAGGAAAAAGAACTGGCGCGATGGCTTATGCGTGAGAATATCGAATTCCAGCGGCTTGGCAGGGAGTATGCAAAACTGGACAATGAATTTTTGACCCTGAGCCGCACACCTTCACTGACACCCCAGCAGGAGACGCAGAAAAAAGTGGTCTTGAAGCTGCGGGACATCAAGAAGGAGCGGATGAGCCAGATTCTGCGGAGCTACAAGCGCAGAAACCCATCGGCGTCTCAATAATCCACCGAAATCTTTAGCAACCCGCGAACATGCAGATAACCGGGTTTATGATGGTTGCCTTCCACCGGAGACAACCGCCACAAAGCACAAGGGAGAAATATCTTGCGTAGTGATTCAATAAAAAAAGGTCTTGAGCGAGCCCCTCACCGGGCACTTCTGTTTGCCACCGGCATTACGCGCGACGAGCTGAAAAACCCGATGATCGGCGTATTCACGAGCTTCGCCGACATCATCCCCGGCCACACCGGCATGCGCGACATGGAGCGCTTTATCGAGAAGGGCGTCCACTCCGGCGGCGGCTACGCCTACATGTTCGGCATACCGGGCATCTGTGACGGCATCGCCATGGGACACCGGGGGATGCACTACTCCCTCCCCTCCCGCGAACTTATCGCCGACATGGTAGAATCGATCACGCTGGCCCACTCGCTC
>JAOUDF010000347.1 GCA_029859385.1 Nitrospirota bacterium | reverse complement strand
CGAAATGCGAGAAAAATGACAATAAAATAGCTGAAAAAGGCCGATTTTTAGACATTTTCGGCAATTTTCAATTTTTCAATTTATCGCTTTCTTTCAGTTTTTTTGCGAAAAAACTCAGTAATTTTGGCCTCGGACACCTCGGCAATATCTACTGCGCCAAGGCGCGTCGGCAACACGAACCTCAAACGTCCGGCAGAGACCTTTTTGTCGATCCTTAGCGCCTTTAGGTAGTCCTTTGGGGAAATCCTTATCTTCGAGACCACCGGAAGGCCCGCGGCCTTTAATAGCCCCTCAATTCTGCTTAAAACCCCTTTTTTGCAGAACCCTGAGGACTCGGCCATATCGGCGGCCATACACATGCCGATAGCAACAGCCTCGCCGTGCTTGACGCGGCCGTAACCGGCGTTTGCCTCTATGGCGTGGCCAAAGGTATGTCCGAAATTCAATATGGCCCTCAATCCGCTCTCGCGCTCATCAGAGCCGACGACCGAGGCCTTTATCTCGCAAGATGTGCGAATTGCCTCCGTAACTGAAGAGCCAAGGGTAAGTATCTCCGCGACCTTTTCTTCAAGGAACGAGAAGAACTTTTCGTCCCATATAACGCCGTATTTCGCAACCTCCGCAAAGCCGGCTTTAAGCTCGCGCGGTGCAAGGGTCTTTAAGACTTCCGGGTCTATGACTACGACTCTGGGTTGATAGAAGGCGCCAATAAGGTTCTTGCCCCTCGGATGGTTTACTCCAGTCTTGCCGCCCACACTGCTATCAACCTGAGAAAGTAGTGTAGTCGGAACCTGAACGAACGGGACGCCCCTTAAATACGTGGCGGCGGCAAAACCCGCAAGATCGCCAATCACTCCGCCGCCAAGGGCTATTATCGGCGTAGTGCGCTCGCCCCTTTTTGCAATAAGTTCGTCGAAGATGACGGAAAGGGATTTTAGATTTTTATACCTCTCGCCGTCGGGTATGGTAATAAAGAAGGGCTTAAACCCGGCCTTTTTAAGGCTATTCGTAGCCCTTGTACCGTAGAGCCTTTTAACGAGCGGGTTTGTGACGACCGCCGCGGCGCCTTTCAGCCCTGACCTTAAGGCAATCTCCCCCAGATCGTTCAAGCTTCCGTTTCGTATGATGATGTCGTAAGACCTCTCGCCCAGTTCAACGCGCAAATTATCCATTTAACGATCTGCTCCGAGTAATTACCTTTTGATTTTAGCGGCTCGCGCGAAAGGTGCCGAGGAATTGCATTATAATTTCCAGCACCTCGTCGGCCCTTTTGTCTGTTGTATCGATTAAAAGATCGCAATCGGCGTAATACGGATCTCTTTCTTCCATCATACGGGCGATCTTTTGCAGTTTGTCGTCGGATTCCAGCAAAGGTCTCGAGCCTGCCCTGCCGACGCGCCTTAAAACCTCGTCAGGCGTCGTTTTAAGGCAGATAACCGCGCCCCAGCCCTTCAGGCCGATTCTGTTCGATTCTCTTATGATCGCCCCCCCGCCGGTTGCAACGACAAGGTCGGTCCCATAGGAACCGTTCACAAGGCCTTCCACGACACCGGATTCCTTGTCCCTAAAAGCGCCCTCGCCCTGAGACGCAAATATCTCGTTAATCGTCATGCCGGCTTCATTTTCGATAATCGAATCGAGATCGACGAAGGTCTGCCCCAATCTTTGCGCGAGCCTCCTGCCGACCGTCGACTTTCCGGTGCCCATAAATCCGGTAAGGATAACATTCATTGCTGTTAAAATTCCCTTAATTGCTTCAGATACCCGAGATAGTTGCGCTCTATCTCGCCTATGGAATCGCCACCGAACTTTTCGACAAACGCTTTCGCGGTCTCGAAGGCGACGATGGCTTCGGCAACCACCGCGGCAGCCGGCACGGCGCATACGTCTGATCTTTCGACAGAGGCCTTAAACGGCTCCTTTGAGTCGATATCAACGGAACTTAACGGCTTGTAGAGCGTCGGGATGGGCTTCATAACGGCCTTTAGAATAATTGGCTCGCCGTTTGACATGCCGCCCTCTATGCCCCCTGCGTTATTAGTCTTTCTGTAAAAACGCGGCGTCTGAGGCCAGAAAGCGTTGCCGGAGGCCGCAACTTTCTTGTTGGCGGTCTTTGCGTAAAAAATCTCGTCGTGGACCTTTGAACCGGGTACGGAGCCGGCCCTGAAGCCCACGCCCACCTCCACGCCTTTTATCGCCTGAATGCCCATAAGAGCTCCAGCGAAGCGCGCATCGAGCTTTCTGTCCCATTGTAC
>JAOUDF010000099.1 GCA_029859385.1 Nitrospirota bacterium | reverse complement strand
GCGAGTTTCATCGTGGCGAAGATGATCTCGGGGGGGCAATGCTCAACGTCCTGCCGTCGCCGCTCCTTGCCGCCCTGGACATGCCTGCGGCGTTGGTGGAGGTGGCTGATCCGGCGGAAACAGCCGACAACCTTTCTTCTGAAAAGTATCGACAGAAGGTCGCTGAAAAGATTGCCCGCGGGATAACAGCCGCCATAAGCAGGTTTGCGGAACCGGGAGGGGTCAATTGACTGCATATCACAGGGTAAAAGACAAGAAAGTCTGGTGGCTTGCTGTCGGAGCGGTGCTGGTCGTTGTTATCCTGATCGGGGTTGGGCTCTACTACCTGTACAAGGGAAAAACAGTCGAGCCGGTGAATGAAAAAAATCTTCCGGCTCCCCTCGTCAGGGAAGACGCCATATCGTTGTCGCTTTTCTTCGCCTCGGCATCGACTGACTCCCTGGTGCAGGAAGACAGGTTGATAGCGAAGAAGGGTGTGCTGGTTGACCAGGTCAAGGAGGCGCTGAACGAGCTCCTCAAGGGTTCGTCTACCGGCAATGCACCGGTGCTTTCAGCCAAGGCGAAGGTGAGGGAGGTCTTTATTGACGCCGAAGGGGTTGCCTTTGTCGACTTCAGCCGCGAGGTGGCGGAAGATTTCCCCGGAGGATCGTGGACAGAGCTGGCGGCGGTTTACGCCGTGGTGAACACCCTCGCCTACAACTTTCCGGAAATACGGAAGGTGCAGCTCCTGGTCGAGGGCGTGCAGATTCCGACGCTCGCCGGCCATGTAGACATCATGCGGCCGATCCCCCCGCGCATGGGGCTGGTACAGAGCGTCAAGGGGCAGGCGACTCCATGAGCGGACCTGTCGGGATATTCGACTCCGGTGTCGGCGGCCTCACAGTGCTCAAGGAACTGGTACGTCGTCTGCCGCATGAGGAGATGATCTATCTGGGAGACACGGCAAGGGTTCCCTATGGTATCCGGTCGCCCGAGGTGGTGACCCGCTATTGTATGGAAAACACGGCATTCCTCCTCAAGGCGGGGATCAAGCTGCTGGTGGTGGCCTGTAATACCGCCTCCTCCCTCAGTCTTGACGCCCTTCGGGCCGGGTTCAGCATCCCCATGATAGGGGTTCTGGCGCCCGGAGCAAAGGCAGCGGTGGAAGCCAGCCGGGGAGGGCGGATCGGCGTCATTGGCACATCGGGAACCATCAACAGCGGGGCCTATGCCCGGGAGATTCAACGGCTCGACCCCGGCGCGGAGGTGATAAGCCAGGCATGTCCTCTTTTTGTCCCGCTTGCGGAAGAAGGCTGGGTCGACGACGAGGTCGCCGATGCCGTTGCCGCGAGGTACCTTGCGCCGCTGCGAGAGGCCGGGGTGGACGCGCTGGTACTGGGCTGCACCCACTACCCTCTGCTCAAGGGGGCCATTCGGCGGGTGATGGGAGAAGAGGTCGTGCTCATCGATTCTGCCGTTGAGACGGCTCTGGAAGTGGAACGCACCCTGAAGCAGGAGGGTATTGCCAGTGCGGCGTCGAGGGCGGGAGCCCGACGGTTCTGTGTTACGGATATCCCCGACCGCTTCCGGGTTATCGGGGAACGTTTTCTCGGGATAGAGCTGGACAAGGTGGAGCAGGTTGATGTTGTGCACTGAGTGTAGGGAAAAGATCCCTGATAATGCGACCCATTGCCCCGCATGCGGCACCGAGGCGAAGAAGGAGGATGCGTCGTCTTCTTTCTTCAAAGGGACCTATTCCGACGGGGTGTCGGGAAAGTCGGTCATAGGCCGGTACAGCCTGTTGCTTCTGGTGGCGGTCCTTGTGGTGGTGAACCTCCTCATCGGCTACCACTACCTCCGGGAAAAGCTGGGGGCAGTCACCGAACCGTCCAGGCCTGCTGCCCAGCCCGTGCTTGACACGACGAGACCCGAAGGGCCTCCGCCGGAGATTACCCCCTCGCCCCAGCCAGCTACTTCCGAGACGACGGCAGCCGCGCCCAAACAGGATGTGGATGCCCGGGTCCACGTTATTGAACGGGAGGCCCACCGGTGGGACAAGATCGAATCCGAGCTCCCCACGGAAAAAGTGGACAGAAAGACCGTCCCCGCGACACCGGCCCCGGCACCATCGGCTACTCTGCCGGAAAAGGGCGCCAAACCTTCCGAACCGGCATCTGCTGTCCTCTCTCCCGCTGCCCTTGCGAGGCAGTATGAGCTCCAGGGGATCGCGGAGTTTAATAAAGGGAACTATGCCGTCGCACTGGAACGGTTTGAGCTCGCCCTTCGCAAGATCCCCGCAAACAAGGGACTCAAAAGGGAAATAGCCCTTACCTTCAACAAGATCGGCTGGGCAAACATAAAGAAGGGGGAATACTGGGATGCCATCGGCAACTTCAAGGAGGCCATCTCCTACAATCAGGGTGAGGCCAGCTTTTATCTCGGTCTAGGGCTCTCCTATTTCCAGATGAAAAACCTGGACAGTGCTATTGTTGAGCTGGGCACCGCGGCCAAGATGTCCAAAAAGGACCCCATGCCGCACCAGCTCCTTGGTCAGATATATTATCAGAGAGATGATCTCGTCCGAGCCCTTGAGCACTGGGAGAAGGCGCTGGAGCTTGACCCTCAGGATACCCACACCCGCAGCAAGATCGCGAAGCTCAAGCGGGAGCAGGCGGTGCAGAGTGACTTCAACCGGGATACATCCTCGCATTTTACCATTCGTTACGAAGGGGGAGAAAAGGCTGAGGTCGGGAAGAAGGTCCTCTCCATCCTGGAAGAGGCCTATGGGCGCCTGGGACGGGAGCTCTCTCACTTCCCCTCGGAAGATATCGTCGTCATACTTTACTCGAACCAGCAATTCAGAGATGTCACCCTGAGTCCGGGATGGGCCGGAGGGGTCTTTGACGGCAAGATTCGGATCCCCATCGGCAATATCGACCTGAACGACCTCCGACTCGAAAGGGTTGTTCGTCATGAATTCACTCACGCCCTTGTCCATTCAATAGCGGCCAGCATTCCGACCTGGTTTAACGAGGGGCTCGCCAGGTACTTTGAAGGCGGGAACGAGGCGGCAACGGAAAAGAAAGCGCTGAGAGGTATCGCCGCAAAGAACATGCTTATCCCCCTGGATGCCCTGGAGGGGGGCTTTATGGTCATGAACAAGGAGAGGGCCTGGCTCGCTTACGCGGAGAGCCTCTCAGCCGTGACCTATCTTGTGGAGCGCTATGGAATCTACGACACCAAGCGTCTTCTCCTCGACCTGGCGAAGGGGAACTCCATGGGTACGGCCTTCTATAATGTCCTCTTCATCTCATATGAAGATTTCCAGGCGAACTGGAAGAAGTATCTTGACGAATAAGCAAATCTTCATTAAGGTGCATCTTTCAACCTGGGGGAAATCCGCCCCAAAGAAGGCAGCAGGGTAAAGTGAAAAGATACGTAAAGCTACGCATATCAGCATTTATTGCCTTTCTGGCAATCCTCAACATGAGCATTTTCGCTCCCCTGGCCCCCTGCTTTGCCAGCGTTCCGTCGGAAATCTGCCAAATACCCTTTATACAAGCGGTGACAAGCCACGAGGGGCATGGAGAAGATGAGGCGATGCCTGACCATTCTCTGCACTCCGCTGGCCATGAAGAGGCCATGGAAGGCGGACATTGCGGGATGGCGGAAGATAAAGAGGGATTCCCGGCGGCTTCTTCCGGGCATCAGTGTATGCATCACAATGCATCTTCAAAAGGCTCGGATATCCCTTCGCTCTACTGTAACTGCCAGGTCCCTGGTTCCAACAGCGCGGTGAATGTTTCGCAACAGGAAACCCGTTACCTGGAACCCAGTATCGTGACGGATCTTCCCGATGTGGCGCATGACGTCGCTCAGCCGTTTACGAATATATTCATCAGCAATTTTCACCCCGATCCCATCGAAAAACCCCCGACTTTCGCCTGATTTCCACCAACCACCAGTCAGTCCTGTGCCCGGCTGAGGATATGCCGCCAAAGAGGGCAATGCGGTCGACGCTCGTTCGTCGTGCCTTGTTGTGCTTTGGGAGCTATCACGCTATGTCGGGCAATATCCCGTTGCATCATGCCTTACACGGATGAGTGCCGCTTGGATTCCCGGCGGTCAGCCTGCTTCGGCACGGTGAAGCGTAGAATGCATATTATAGGTGTTTCCAATGGAGGTAATTGTCTTGAAAAAGTCTGTATTGACCCTGCTGGCGCTGGGTTTTCTGGTAAGTTCTGTTGCGCCGGGCGTGGCGGAGGAAGTCAAGAAAGAGAGTGACGAGATCGTTGAGCTTGAAGAGGTGGTGGTAACCGGTACCCGTGAAAAGGCCAAGCTCAAGGAGGTCCCGGCATCTATCGGTGTGGTAAACAAGGAAGAGATGAAGGCGGTGAAGCCGCGGCATACTGCCGACGTGCTCAATCGTATCCCCGGTGTGTATATCAACAACCTGGGTTCGGAAACCCATACTACCGGTATTCGACAGCCGACGAGCGGCAGCCCTGTCTACCTGTTCATGGAAGACGGTATCCCGATCCGTACTACCGGCATCTTCAACCACAACTCCATGGCGGAGATCAACATCCCCGGCGTGGAAAGAGTGGAGGTGGTCAAAGGACCGGCTTCTTCGCTCTACGGCAGCAGCGCCATGGGCGGCGTTATCAACTTCATGACCAGGAAGCCGCCCCTCGCCCCCGAAACAGAGATATCCATGGAGGGGAGTGAGCAGGGTTACTGGCGGACGACCGTATCCGGCGGACATACGGTGGGGAACACCGGCTATCGGGTAGATGCCTCGAATGTCACCATGCGTGACAACTGGCGCGATTACGCCGACTGGGACAAACGGTCGTTGACCATGAGAATCGACAGGTACCTGAGCGACACCAGTACCCTGAAAACAGTATTGTCTTACAGTAACCTCGACTTTGATATGATGGGCACTATCTATGAGAGAGACTATCAGTCAAGGCCCTGGTACAGCGAGAACATGTTCTCGTGGCGCAGGATGGAGGCGATCAGGCTTTCCTTCGCCTGGGACAAGGAGTGGACTTCGAAGGATTCCACATCGGCTACATTGTATCTTCGCCGCAACGACCACGAGCAGATCCCGTCCTATACCGTCTTGTTCAACAAAGCCTATTATCAGGCCGGCGCTTCCGCCACAGGCAGCGGTACGAAGAACGACTCCGAATTTACCACCCTGGGCCTGGCTTTGCGCCAGAAGAAGGACTTTGACTTTTTTAAAACGCGTGTCCTTGTCGGCCTCGACGCGGAGCTAAGCCCTTCTCATTACGCCGAGAGCCGTCTTACGATCACTCGGAACCTCACTACCGGTAAGTATACATCCTATCGGAGGTCGGGACAGGAGGGATACAGCCTTGATTATGATGTCATGATAAGGAATATTGCCCCTTATGCACAGGTGGAAATTGAGCCGGTAAAGGACCTGAGATTTATCGTCGGCGTGAGGTATGACACCATTGAATATGACTATGACAACAACCTCTCGGTGAGGACCACGACTACCGGCGGCAAGATACGCCTGAGCGACAGGAGAAATACCTTTGAACATCTTACTCCCAAGGTCGGGCTGAACTATCTTGTAGCGAAGAACGTCAATGTCTACGCCAACTATAGCCAGGGCTTTGCTCCGCCGGAGGTGAGCGCGACATTCAAGGGAGATGCGGCGGGTGATCTAATGGAACAGACGGCCGACAACTACGAAATCGGTATGCGCGGTGAATTCTTCAACAAGCGGGTTACCATTGACCTGGCCGGTTACCTGATCAAGATGCAGGACGAGTTTGTCAGCTACAACCCCGGCGGCGGCGCCCCCTCGTATACCAGCAACGCGGGAGAGTCAGAGAGTCGGGGCATCGAAGTCGGTCTTGGGCTTAAGCCTCTGGACTGGGTAAGCTTCAACGTGGCGTATTCCTATGCCGTACATGAGTTTGACAGGTACAGGATATCGACGACCACCAATTACAACGGCAAGGACAAGCCGGCTGCTCCGCGGCATTCGTCGAACATCGTCCTCGGCGTCAAGCCGCCTTTCCTGAAAGGCTTTGATATAGAGTTGGAGAGGGCCTACCAGGGTGAGTACTGGCTGGACAACGCCAATACAGCCGAGTACAACGGCCACACCCTCTGGAACCTGCGGAGTTCCTATAACTGGAAGGACCTGACCGTCTGGGTGCACTGCCTCAACATGCTGGACAAGCAGTATGCATTTAGTTCATCCAAGAGTGGCTCGGACCCGGCGAAGTATACGGCGGGCGATCCCAAGACCATCTTTGTAGGGTTCACGTATAAGTTCTAGGCTACAGGGGCGGGCTATAAACCCGCCCCTTTTTCAAGGTTCAATTATTGAGGATGGACTATTCCAATGTCCGCAAAGATTATTAAAACAGTTCTCTTTATAGCCCTCGGCCTTGGCGTCGGTGTCGCCGCTGCATCATACCAGTCGCGCGACTCGGTCCATGCCATGGGGCTCATGAACATGGGTGGCGGGAAGGTCGGCCACCCGGTGAACATGAAGCTTGGTGAGGACCGCTACACGGTGGCGGCGTCGCTCACCTGGCTCAACAAAAAGCCGGGTGATCTGAAGGCGACACTCGAAAATGCAGCGCCGGGCGAGGCTGTGCCTCAACATCGCTTCATGTCGTGGTATCCGCCTGCCGTTGACCTCGGTTTCAACCACTGGAACGGTGTCGACAAGGATGGTGTCATCCACGGCATGACGCCCTTTGCGAGGACCAACCTCTATACCGTCATCGACTCACCGCAGCGGCCCGCCGTGGTGAACCTTGTGATGACCGAGGTGAAAAGCGGCAAGCGGGTGCTGACCATGCCCATCAGGTTTGTGGGCGAGGATGGAGGCGGCCATGAGTCCCATTAATTCAATAAAGGGCTGGGACCGCCGCAAGAAGGTCCGCTACGCCTGGATCATCGCCGGCATGCTGTTGTTCCTGCCGCCGGTGGCCTTTCTCCCCCAGCTTGTGGGTGAGGCCAACCTGTGCGGCAAGCTCTGCCCGCGGATGTTCTACATTATCGGTGCCGACCCGACCTGGACGAAGATAGGCGAAAACGTGCTTCGCATGTGGGCCGGGGCGGCGCTGGTAGGGGCCATACTTTTTGTCACCTTCTTTTTCGGCCGCCTCTGGTGCGGCCACCTCTGCCCCATCGGCGGCACGCAGGAGGTGGTGAGCAAGCTGTTGCCCGAGAAGGCAACCATTGACTACCGCAAGATACCGGCCCCGCCGTTCCGGTACGCCTATTTCAGTGTCTACATACTGGGCGCCACGGTGGGGATCGGCAGCATCGCCTGCAAATTCTGCAACTTCAGGGTGATCCCGTTTCTGTTCGGCTCGCCCTTTGTGCCGACGTACCAGGCCTACTTCATGACCGGCGTCGGCCTGGCCGGGCTGGCGGTGGTGGTGCTCACCGGATTTCTGGCCTGGGGCGGCCGGGGCTACTGCAACTACCTCTGCCCCATTGGGGCTCTTGATGCGGTGGTCAACAGGGTTGGGGCGAACCTGCCCTTTGTGAAGAGGATGCGGGTGACGCACTCCATCTGCACCGGCTGCGGCACCTGTCAGAGGGTCTGCCCCATGGCTGCTGCACAGGTGACCAATGGCAAGGCCGACCTCGACCCCATCTCCTGCCTGCAGTGCAGAACCTGCGAAATAAACTGCCCGACCGCGGCAATTGCATGGAGGAAGAAATGAAGATAGTTGATATGCTCAACGACAAGGCCACTGCCGCTCTGGGCGGGGTGGCTGCCGGAGTACCGGCTCTTCTGGCGGAAGGCTGTGCCACGCGGCCGTGTACTGCCTGCTTTGCCTGCGCGGCATCGTTGGCGGCGCTGGGAGGAATTTGGTTGAAAGGAAGGCTGAAGGGGGATGCGCTAGCCAAAAGACGTCATTCCGACGAAAGTCGGAATCCAGTTCTTTCAGATGTTTCCACTAACCATGGATTCCGGCTTTCGCCGGAATGACGAAACAAGAAAGACAGAGGGAGGTGTTTTGATGTTTGATCTATTTTTAAAAGGCGGTCCCATCATGTGGCCGCTGTTGGCTTGTTCCCTGATCTCAGTAACCATCCTCGTGGAGCGTTTCATCTACTTCAAGGGGTTTCAAAAAGGGGGCGGCGAGGGGATGAAAGATATCCGGGTGGCGATGGAGGATGGCAACATTTCGGTAGCGCTGGAGAAGTGCAAGGCCGGTGACCATCCGCTGCATCGCGTGCTGGCGGCGGGGCTTTCTCACTACCAGCGCCGGGGCTCGGTGCGCCTGGAGGAGAGGCTGGAAGAGGCGGCACTGGAAGAAGTACCCCGCTTCGAAAAGGGGCTGGGGGCGCTCGACACCATTGTAACCTTGGCGCCGTTGCTGGGTTTGCTGGGAACCATCATCGGCATGATCCAGTCGTTCTCCATCTTCTCGATGACCGGCAGCAGCCAGCCCAACGCCATTACCGGCGGCATTGCCGAGGCCCTTATCGCCACGGCAGCCGGGCTTATCGTCGCCATCTTCACGCTGGTAGGGCACAACTACTTCCACAAGAAGTCGATGGACCTGACGCGGGATATCGAGAAGGGGGCGACCCATCTCATCAACTGTCTGCCGGACAAGGTGTAGGAGGCGAGCCATGAAGATAATGAAGGTGCATAAAAAGAAGCCGAGGATCGAGATCATCCCCATGATCGACGTGATGTTCTTCCTGCTGGTCTTTTTCATGGTTGCGTCGCTCTCCATGGTCGCCCAGAAGGGGATCGGCGTGAACCTGCCCGAGGCAGGTACCACGGCGGCGGTAAACAAGAACGAACGGGTGGTCGTCTCTGTCACGGCGGACAATCGCGTCTTCTACAACAAGGAGGCCTGCACCGTAGAGATGGTAAGGACTCGTATTGCCAAGGAGGTGAAGGATAATCCCCAGGTGATGGTGGTGCTCCAGGCCGACAAGGATGTAAAACACGGGCGTGTTGTCGAGGTAATGGATGCCATCAAGGCAGCGGGCGCGACAAAGATGGCGGTGGCCACCGATGCAAAGCTGGTAGCGAAACCGGCGGAAGGGCTGGATAAGCATGAAGGGCATGACCGGCACTAGTTATACCAGGGCCTTTCCTGTAGCCATAGTGGTCCATGCGCTGGCCTTTGTTCTCCTCTGGGTCGGCTGGCGCATGATGCCGACGCCGGTAAAGGAACTGGAGTACATCGAATGCCAGATGGTGGAGTGCGAGCCGGAAGAGGAGACGAAGGTCCCCGAGAAGAAGATCGTCATGAAGAAACCGGAGCCTCCCAAGCCGGTTCCGCCGAAGCCCGAGCCC
>JAOUDF010000346.1 GCA_029859385.1 Nitrospirota bacterium | reverse complement strand
GGTCGAACCCCTGGGTGTTGGGGAGCCATTTTACCAGTACCGCTCCCCGCTCACGGCACCGTTCAAGTTCGTCGATGGCATCGGGGCGAAGCGGATTGATGGAGGCACCGGGCAGTAATCGGCTGTCTTCCTTGCAGAGTCGGAAGATATAGTCATTGGGGATGTAAAAGGTCGACGCGCCAAGGTCCCGTTCTCCCGAAGAGTCGTAGACGGAATCGAGGGCCAGGATGACGCACTGTTGCAGCGAATGCATCCCTTCCATTTCACGCTGAAATCGCTTCTGAAACTTTGCATCTGCCCCGGCAGGAGTATCTGATGAGCTAATTCCCAGCTGCCATCTCAGAAAGCGAAAGATAAGGGAGTTGTAAAGCCGGGGTGAAATGTAGCAGCCCGTGGCCGGATCTATGGAGGCGACATGGACGTGAATATCGATGGCAGGAAGATCGTCTGTTTTACTGGTGCCGGTAATCATGAAATGGTGAATCTCCATCTGCTGTCGGCACATATGTCCGACTATGGTTTCTTTGATTTATTCGTGGCCTATGATAGCATGGAACCATGCGACGCAAGCTCATAATTTCCTTATCAGTTCTTCTCTTGGGAGGCTTCGTCCTCCTCGCCCTTTTTCTCCGCTTCGGCCAGTTCAACGAGAAGCTCCGCGCTATGGCTGTCGAGCGAACCTCTGCCGAGTTGAAGCATCCCGTAGAAATAGACCGTCTCGTCATCAACCTTTTCCCGGCCTATGTCGACATCAAGGGCTTCCGGATAAAGGCCGCCGATGGCCATGTTCTGTTCAGCTCCAAATCAGCCCGGGGGTACCTCTCCTGGGGCGATATCCTGCTCCATAAAAAAATCGACCTGCGGCAGGTAGCGGTAGATGACCCGGTGCTGGCTGTTTCGCGCCCACAAGAAGGCGATTTCACTATCGCGCCACTTGTCCGGGAACTCCACCGGCTCATTGTCGAACCGCCCAAAGGCCCCTACAAGGTCGATATTAGAGAGGTGCGAGTAAGCAATGGTACACTGAACCTCGATGATGCCGTGACGCGCATCAAAGGGGTTGCGTCGCAGGTGAGCGGGGATATGCTCAAACGCAGGGATGCCTTGCAGATTTCAGTGCGGACCGACAAGGGCAGGTTGACGCTGGCGGACGGGCATGAAGTACCTTTTGCCATAGACGGAAGGGTAAAAGAGTCGGGGGGCAAAACGGAGCTGGAATCGCTGTCGATAGCGTCGCGGAATTCCCGTCTGACTCTCGCGGGCAAAGCAGGAGAGTCCGATGGTACCGTCACTTTTGACGGCGACGCATCGCTGGAGGCCCGGCTCGACGAGTGGCATGACCTTGTTCCCGCCCTGGAAGGATTGGGAGGTAAACTGGCGATCAAGGCCAAGGTCAAAGGTCCGGTGGATAACCTTGATGCGTCCGGAAGTATCAAGGGCGACCTCGTTGCGGGGAAGCCGCTGCTGAAGGCTGGGTTGCCGGTTTCTGACATCAGCGCGCAGTTTCGGGCAAACAAGGGAGGGCTGAATCTTTCCGGGCTCACCGCGGCGGTGGTAGATGGGCAGGCAAAGGGCGATATTTCGCTGGTAAAGAGCAAAGGCCAGTGGTTGTATCAACTGGCCGCGAGCCTCGAACAGGGGAGCCTAAAAAAGCTGCAGGACCTCTTTGCCGTCGCGGAACTGGTGACGAGCGGTACGGTCAATCTTCGGGCCGAGTTGTCGGGGAACCTTAAGGAACCCTCGTCGGTGAGAGGAAAAGCGGGATTTTCAGCTGCCCCCGTCATGGCTCCGGCGGCGGGAATGCAAGGGGCCCTCTTGTCCGGTATCAGGGAAACCGTAGGCGTGATTGCGTTCGGCCCTGAAGGCTTTATCCTGGAGCAGGGCAGCATTGTGTCGGCCCTTTATTCCGGAACGGCTAGAGGAAGCATTGGGAAAGACCGGTCGCTGAAGCTCTCCGTCGATGGCAGCGTTCCTGACGTTATGCCCCTGATAAAGGCAGCCGGCTATGAAAAACTCAGGGGGCAGGGCCGGGTATCGGGTGTTGTCTCGGGGACGCTGGACGCGCCGGTCTTTACGGGGAAGGCGACGATGAAAAATGCCCTCTGGAACGGCGTCGAGATCGCCTCGGCCGACGGCGACATCATCCTCTCGAAGGAGAAGCTGACCTCTCCCCGTATTCTGTTGATTCAGGGGAAGGGGAGCTATCTCTTTGACGGAGAGATACGGTTCGACAAGGATGTCTTCTACGACGCCAGAGTCAA
>JAOUDF010000345.1 GCA_029859385.1 Nitrospirota bacterium | reverse complement strand
CGTGCACGCCTCTTCAACAAGGTTCGACAGACATATGATTGTCTTTATCGGCGTCCCCCCCTTGGAAAAAGTAAGCAATTGCTTGGTCAAATCCTGCGCGCGAGCGCTGACATTCAACACGATATTCAGTCTTTTCAGGTTTTTGTCGCTGTCAGACCAGTTTTGCACGCAAAGCGAAAGATTTGCAATAATGCCGGTCAGGATATTATTGAAATCATGCGCAATGCCGCCGGCCGGACGCGCCTTCGTCTTCTTTAGCGGCTATCAACGTCCTGGCGTTCATACTTAACAGTTCGTCGGCATTATAGCCGAACATCTTGTTAAGTCCGGCACTTGCGCTCAGTATGACCCCGTCGCTCGCCCTTACCAGCATAGTACCTTCGTTCATGTGGTTGACGATTTCGCCGTACAGATAGAGGTCTTCCTCGTAACGCCTCCTTTCGAGTTCGACGGCGGCTCGAGACGCAAATATGCTTAATATCGACTGAACCAGAGAGATGTCTTTAAGGGGTTTGGAGTGCAGTGCAACAAGTATGCCCATGGGGCTTCCGTTTGACGCGACAAGCGGGACGCCCGAGTAACTCTCGATGCCCATGTCTTTCAACAATGTATCTTTCGGAAAGAGTTTTTGAACGTCTGCGGCGTATGTGCACATCTGCTTGCCCATGACGTTTTCGCACGGCGTGTCCGCAAGGTCGTATTCGAAATTTTCTGCCCACGTATCCCTGGCCCAGACGGCCACGGTCCGTATCTTATCAGCCTTTTGAGTCGCAAGCTCTCCGAGCAAAATAAAATCGACGTCCAGGGCCGTGGCGAGATTTCGGACAAAAGATTTAAAAAATTCGTAACTGACTACGGACGATGTTCCACTGATAACGGACTTGAGGATATTGTTTTGCCTTTTATGCTCCGTGATATCGCGGTCTATGCCGCAATAACCGCAGAAACTTCCGTTGTCGTCAAAGATAGGTACGCCGCTGGTTTCGAGTACTACTTTGTTGCCGTTCTTGTGCAGGTTGATATTTTCAAGCATGGAAAACGGTTTTTGTTCGGAGACTATTTCGCCGAATATCCGCCCTATCTTCTCCGCTTCCTCGTCGTCCATCAGATCGAAAGGTGTCTTGCCTATAATCTCGTGAGGTTCGTAGCCAAGCAGGTCCTTGACCTTAGGGTTTGAATAGGTATATACGCCGTTGGCATCTACCTGCCATATCCAATCGCTCATGTTTTCAACCAGCATGCGATAATCTTCATTGCGAATATCGCTTGACATGATTGAACCTTGCGTCTTTTTGGCCACATCATCGGGACAATCGTGTCCTTTTTTGCCAAAAGTTTTCATATACCTGCCCGGAAAAAGAATGATGCGCCTAGTGTACTCTGAATCTCTATATCATATGATACCATTATTCGCATTTAATTAAAACACGATTGACGTAAAAGCGACTAATTTTAATGAACGCGCGCTGAAACCAATTTACTCGCCATACGACCTACTAGACCGGACCTTGAAGATAATCTTCAAAAATAGCGTTTAAAATTTCTTTGTCCAGAGTTACCAAGGTCGTTTAAACGCTTTTTATTAAAAGCTAAAAAATCTCCGCAGCCGTGCCTATTATCGCCCCCATGCAGCCATGCCTTACGCCTGCCTCAGCTCGCTCACGACAAATAAAGCATCGGCGTGCGACAAGAGGCCAAAAAAGGGTTGAAAAACCGGGCGCGGCTTGGTATTTTAGTCATATACTTCAAAATCAGCCCTCCGGCTTGTAGCCAGAGCGCGCCGTCCGTAAAAACCTTCGGCCGATTCATGAATCCGGCCTTAACCATGCCCAAAAAAAGATTGCGCTACACCCGGGCTTTAGTAGACTTTTGACGCCGCAGGTCGTGCGATATCAACCGTTTCTCGCGGCCTTATGACTTATAGTTTTATATAGATAAGTCCGAAGGCGTCTTCGCGCCTTCTTAAAGAGCGCAAATCAAAGATAAGCCATTGAAGCTTCGAATTTTAGACCTATGGCGGTACGCCCCGTTTCGTCGAGCCGCGCGCATGAACCGGCACGGCATTTAATGGCGTCGAGCTTACAGCACGAAAAGGATAAATCTCAGAGAGGGGGCTTGACATGAAGATCGGTAAAATGGCGGACGTAAGTCTGAAATTATTTTTACTGCTTTTTCTCGTCGGCGCAGTGGCGGCCGGTTGCTCATCGGCGCCGCGCTACAGGTCTTATCCGAGCGGAGATGAAGACCTCGGCAGACAAATTCTCGATTCGGCCGAAT
>JAOUDF010000344.1 GCA_029859385.1 Nitrospirota bacterium | reverse complement strand
CCGGCGGCGGTCTGCGAACGCTCCGCAAGTTTTCTAACTTCGGATGCGACGACGGCAAAGCCCTTGCCGTGCTCGCCGGCGCGCGCAGCCTCAATAGCCGCGTTTAAGGCCAAAAGATTCGTCTGCCTCGCAATCTCTTCTATTATCGAGATTTTACTTGCGATCTCCTTCATGGCCGAGACCGTTTCCTCAACGGCCCTGCCGCCCTCGGTCGCGTCCGTTGCGGCCTTCTGGGCTATTTTTTCGGTCTGCTGGGCGTTATCCGAGTTCTGCTTGATATTCGAGCTCATCTCTTCCATCGACGCGGTAGTCTCTTCGATAGATGCCGCCTGCTCGCTCGTGCCCTGCGATATCTCCTGCGCCGAGGCCGACAGTTCCTGGCTGCCAGAGGACACGTTTTCGGCAACCGTCTTTGCGTCGGATATTATCTCCCTTAGCTTGTCGACCATGGTCTTCATCGCCGTCTGCAGCTCACCGACCTCGTCCTTGCTCTTCGATTCTATCTGCAAGGTAAGATCGCCTTGGGCGAGCTTGCCCGCGACCTCCGACGTCAATATCCTTAACGGCGCCGCTATAACCTTCGTGAGGATAATAGTAAATACAATTGCGATGACTATGACGAGTATGACAAGAATAATCACCAGATTTCTGAGGAATACATAATCTGCGGCGGCTTCCTTGAATAGCGCGGCGCCTACGTCGTCTTGAATCTGTATGAGCGCCTTTAGCTTTTCGTCCACCACCTTATACTTTACGGCAGCGTCCGTTGTGGCATTCTGCTTGGCCCTTTCGAACTGTCCGTCGAGGGCCCAGTTATAAGTATTCTCGCGCGAACTGTCATAGGCCTTCCATGCGGGCTTGAATTCATCAAAAGTCTTCTTCTCTTCGGGCGTCAAGTATGTCGCACCGTACTTCTCGATCAACTGATTAATCTCCTTCTGATCCTCGCTTGCCGCGTTATTATAGGCCTGTCTCTTTGAAAGATCGGTCTCGTTCGCTATGCGCAGAGCATTTATGCGAACCGATCCAAGACTGTCGTTAATCTTGCCGAGGTCAATGGAGGGCACAAGCCTGTCCAAATACATGCTGTTTAGATTATCCCGCAGTTCACCCATTCTTTCTATTGTAATAGCGCCCATCGCAACAATACAAATTATAACGCACGCGAAACTTACGACGACCTTATTGGCCGTCTTCATGTCTCTGAAAAAGCTCATATACAAGCCCCTCCCACGATAATTTAAATTTTCACAAACTTATGTCAAGCCGCCTACTTTTACATACTTTACTGAGCAACCCCTGGGATCGCTTCCTTCATGTCCATTGCGATTGCGAGCTCGTCCGAAGAAAAGACTCTGTCTATGTCGAGTATTATGATGAAATGCTCGTCGCGCTTGCCCATGCCCTTGATGAACTCCGTTTTAAGCCTCGTGCCGATCTTCGGGGGCGGTTCGATCTGACCCGGCTCCAACTCGATGACCTCCTGAACCGAGTCGGCAAGGGCTCCGAGTATGATATTTTCGCCCTCAAGTGAGATCTCGGCGATTATTACGCACGTGTTGACGGTCTTTTCGGTCATGGTCATGCCGAATTTAAGGCGCATATCCACAACCGGCACCACGGAGCCGCGCAGGTTAATGACCCCGCGCATGAAGTCCGGCGTCCTCGGAACCTTCGTGACCGTCGTGAAATCAAGCACCTCGCGCACCTTGGAAATATCCAGCGCAAAAACCTCGTCGGCAAGCCTGAACGTTAAATACTGAGTAGTCTGTGCTATTCCCGCTACAGTCATAATAACCTCCGTCCTTAGTATTTTTCGAATTCTGTATCTTTAGTATCGGCCCCAGCCTGCCCGAGTTCAATGGTAGCGCCGCGTTTCTTCAATTCGCGCGGCGCATTCCCCGTATCGTGCCTGCCCTCTGATCTGGCAATGTTTTTTGTCGTGCGAACGGCCCCTCCGGACGACTGCCTGCCGCCGCCATGCGTGACCTTGAAAAAATCGATCGAGTTCTGAAGCTGAACAGCCTGCGAGGCGAGCTCCTCCGAGGTTGAAGACAGCTCCTCGGCCGCGCCGGCGTTCTGCTGAATCACCTGGTCAAGCTGCTGAATGGATTTATTAATCTGCTCCGCGCCGCTATTCTGCTCGTTGCTCGATGCGCTTATCTCCTGCACAAGCTCCGAGGTCTTTTGAATGTCAGGGACAAGCTTTGATAGCATCTCGCCGGACCTTTCCGCGACATCGACGGAAGTAGCCGACAGCTTGCTTATCTCACCGGCCGCTGTCTGCGAACGTTCTGCA
>JAOUDF010000343.1 GCA_029859385.1 Nitrospirota bacterium | reverse complement strand
GAACAGGCTCAACAACAGGCCAAGAAAATGTCTTGGATTCAAAACCCCGAGGCAGGTATTCTACAAACTCTCAACCGTTGCACTTACTTGTTGAATTCGCGATCTATAATAAGAGCAAGCCCCTGGAGCTACACCTGCTTTGAAAGATAGGAACTCGAAAAAAGACAAAATAAAAAAAACCCCCTTCCACAGCAGGAAGAGGGTTACTTAGCGATAACTAAGAATCCATTGGTATTAGAATGCGGTTGTCAGTCCAAAGCCGCCAAGCCTACTCATGTAGCCATTAAGTATGCTTCGACAATTACGGATCTTACCAGCTCATACTGTCATGGCTGTACACAGGCTTTACCGCCGGGTACACCCTTGCCTTTACCGGGGGAATCCTTGCATGGCTTGCCAGAAGGCCGAACAGCCTCCACAATACCATCTGTTATATTATCCAGCGACGTTGTATATGTACGCCAGTAATTATTAACATCGTAATAAGAATGATTAGAAACATATAATGCCTTGACGCCAGGCCAATCGACTACAACAGTCTGCCAATTATTCCAGCCTGTAGACGTGACATCCACGTTCATTTGTCCTATAAAGTGCCAGGAACTAGGGTCAGCCGCATCTTGCGACCATCCTTGAATGTTGACAATTTTTTGGCCTTCAGGCCAAACTCGACCGGGACCATCGGTAGCTGCTATATTGAATGCGTGAACATATGTGGACTGAGGGAAAAAAATACCATACCACTCCTGAAAATACTCCGTTGGCGATCCATCCGGTAAAGTGGTCTGTTGAACAGCTTCGGCAGCCAGCGTAACGTAACCATTACCTTCAGCAACGCGAACCTCAGACCAACCCAATCCCATAATGGGATCAGAGAAGTCTATTCCTGGATTAGCCGGATCATCGAATGTCCAGGTCTGTGCATATACGGGAGCTGCCACTAAAAAATAAATTAAAAACAAATACAAATGCTTCATAACCCCTCCTTCTCTGCAAATGATAGAGTCTCAAAGCGCGTGAAGAAAAACTTTTAAACTAAAAACAATCCTTATTTTTATTACCTCCTTTCAGTTGTGGGTTACTCATCACCGATGAAAGTTTTACATTACCAAACTCTCTATGTCTATTAATTTAACCCTCAGTACAGCTAAAGATTAACTTTACACGAATGCCATATCAGTCCACGGTAATGTAGTTGTAGGTACTGGCATAGCCGGCAGGTGCATGGTTAACGCCGCAAGAGCTCACGGAATCGTTAGTCGGGCTCTTTGTCCAGCAGCTTCCTCCACCAGCAGTAACGCTGTGTCCTCCCACGCCTGCGCCATTCCTCAACCTCATACCCAGTTGCGTTGCCCCCCCTCTACTCCCGATGCCGCGGTTGCTGCCGTGAATGGCTCCAATTCCGGTACCGCTGCCGTTATCGGTCTCTCCGCCGTGGCAACTCATGCACCAGATATTAAAGGCGTTGAATTTGGGATCTTCCTCACCGCCCGGCACGTGGCTGTTGAAACGGCTGTAGGTCGCGCGACTTGCCGTACCTCCCGGTGTATTGGCCTCGTTTGAGTTGGAGCCGTTATTCTTTGCAGTCCATCCATAGACATCCCGCCGGTGGCAGGAGTAGCAGATGGTGTTGGTGGCAGTCCAACCGGTCGCATCGCCGGGAATGCCGGTACTGGTATTGATATAGTCCACCGGATCAGCAATGGAGCCGTTGAGGTCATGGTCTATCGCCGCATTGAAGTTGATTTCCCTCAGTATCCATGGGTTGTCGGAACCGTGGGGGCCCGCAGGGTCGGCGGCATCGCCACTCTGGTGACAGTCGCCGCAGGCCAGGGTACTCCAGGGACCATAGGGGGGCACGAAAGTCCAGCCCAGCCCGGCGGTAATATTGAACATCACACCGGCCTGGTTCGCCGCCGGCCCCGATACCAGGGTAATCTGGGTGGCGCTGTCCACCGTCTTTATCTCGTACCAGTAGGTGGCGGTATTTCCCGCCGTAGGCGCTGTCGGCCTCTTCTGGGTGAACTGTATCTTCCATCCCGGTTGCATGTAATAGGTCGGGAAGTTGTTGCCCGTGGCAATGGTCACCACCTTGGTTGCGGCGTCATAATTAACCGTGCCGTTTGAGCCCGGGACCGCTCCGGTAACCCACCAGGTGCTCCCTGCCTGGTTACCCGTGCCGCCGTTGAAGAACGGCCAGTTGGTGCTCAGGTGCGGCGCCGGCTGGTTCCTGCCTCGCCGGTTAACCGGGTGCATTCCCAGGTTATACGGATTGAAGTCCACCGACAGGTCGCTCTCGGGA
>JAOUDF010000342.1 GCA_029859385.1 Nitrospirota bacterium | reverse complement strand
GGGGTATGGACCCCCTTCCTCAAGGCCAAAAGAGACCACTCTATCGTATACAAAGGCAGGCACACCCTGAAGATCGTCAACCGCATCACATTGCCCGAAGGGTTTATCGTCGAGGAGATGCCGGAAGACCTGTCGCTGAAGTCCCCCTTCGGGATGTTCAATTTTACCTACCGCGTCAAGGGCGATACACTCCTTATGGAGAAGAGAATGGAGGTATGGCCTGCCCGAATTCCCGCCTCGGAGTATGATGCCATACGAAAGGTCTATGATCAGGTTTCGCTGGAACGAAAGAAGCAGGTAGTCCTCAAAAAAACATCTCCCTAAAAAAACGAAGCAAAGTGCCGAAGAGGTAGGGGTAACCGGATAAGGAGTGCGAAATACAGAAGATGCAGGAAAAATACCGTTGGCTTGCCGGTAAGCTTAAAAAGGGGGAGATTGTTATGGAGGGGCACAAAAAAATCAGGATTCTGCTGGCGGACGACAGTATAACCATTCGCAGGGTGGTTGAAATGACGCTGCCGCAGGACAAGTTCCAGATAACCAGCGTAGGGGACGGAGAAGCGGCGCTGGAGGTTCTGGCGAATGAACTCCCCGATGTCATTCTGGCCGACGTCATCATGCCGAAGATGGATGGCTACGCCCTCTGTTCCGTCATACGGAGTTCTCCCCAGTTCATGAATATCCCGGTTATCCTTCTCGTGGGCACCTTCGAAAACTACGACGAGACACGCGGAAAGGAATGCGGGGCCAACGATCATATCGTAAAGCCCTTTGAGACCGGCGACCTTATTGAAAAGATCAGCAAACTGGCTGAGCGCTCCGAAGCGACGCCGGCGCCCATCGAGGAGATGACGACTGACGCTGTTGTCGAAAAAGAGGTTGCGGTTGAGCGCGGTGCCGAGGTCGAGTTTGCGGAGCGCGAATCGGTTGCGATGGAAGAGCACGGTACCTCTCATGGGGTCGTGGACTCGTTTGAGACCCTTGCAGAAGTTCCCGGCCATCATGAGTATTGCAACGAGGGAGAGCCCTGTCCCGCACCCGAGCAGAAAGAGGCTGTGGCGGCTGTAGCTGAAGCTGCTTCCGGCGATGAGAATTTCCCGTGGGAAGAGGAGATAGATTTGCCCTCAACGGAGGAGGCTGCTCCCGTGGTTGCTGAACCCCCTGTAGCAGAAGAATCTCCTGCCCTCGAAGAAGAGCATGTCTTCTCGCTGGCAGACCTGAAGCCTGATATGCTGGAAACGCTGGAAAAGGGAGAGGAACTCCCGGCCGAGGCCCCCTTCCCTGAAGCTGAGGTTTTGGAAGAATCTGCCCGGGTCGAAGAAATTATGGCAGCTGAAGAGGAAGTCCCGCTTGAAGAAACCGCTTCGGTTGTAGAGGAAATTCCAGTTGAGCAGGAGGCTTCTGCAGCTCAAGAGGTGGAGACGGTAGAAGCGGTTCCTGCCCCCGCCGCCCTGTCAGGCGATTCGCTGCAGGCCTTGCAGGAATCGATCGAAAAGACGGTGCGCGATGCGGTACTTTCAGCCTTTGGCGATTTCTTCCGCGAAGCAGTCGAAAAAGCGGCCCGGGAAGTAGTGCCGGGGCTGGTGGAAAAGGCGATCAGGGAAGAGCTCGACAGGCGGGGAACTTAATTTGAGCGGAGGGCTGTCATGTGGGTAGTCTACGCCCTCCTCTGCGCATTCTCGCTGGCGACCTCCGACGCTCTTGCCAAGCGGCTCCTGCAGTCCGGCGACGAGCGCTGGGTGGCGTGGATGCGGCTGGTGCTGGCCGTTCCCTTTCTCCTCCCGTTTCTGTTTTTCACCCCGGTTCCACGGCTTGACCAGGCCTTCTGGCTGGCCACGTTTGCCGCGTTGCCGCTGGAAATAGCGGCTATTCTCCTCTATTTTCGAGCCATAAAAATCTCGCCGCTCTCCCTTACCATCCCCTTTCTCGCCCTCTCTCCGGTATTTCTCCTGTTGATCGGCTATGTAGGGCTCGGTGAGGTACCGGGACAGCGCCAGGGTTTCGGCGTCCTCCTCATTGCAGCGGGTGCATACCTGCTCAACGTCCATGCCTCCAAGGAGGGGCCGCTGGGGCCATTAAAAGCCGTATTCCGTGAGAAGGGCTCGCTTCTCATGGTTGCCGTGGCGCTGATTTTCAGTATTACGTCCACCCTCGGTAAACTGGCCGTCAATCATTCCGGCCCTCTCTTTTTCGGTCCCTTTTACTTCATCATTCTCTCCATCATCTTTGCACCCTTCGCCCTGCTGGGCAGGAAGAGCCCCATACCCCGGTGGGACTGGCGGTATCTCGGGCTCGGAGCCGCCTAC
>JAOUDF010000341.1 GCA_029859385.1 Nitrospirota bacterium | reverse complement strand
ATTTTTCTTACAGGGACAACGGCCCGGGATATTCCAAAGAAGTAATCGAAGGCAAACAAAAGAACATCGGAATAGACCTGATAGAAAAGCTCGTCAAAGGCACGCTTCGCGGCACAATCTTGCTGAGTAACGACAACGGCGCGGTAACGAACATTTCCATAAAAGAAGAAGAAATCACAAGGACTTGACGAATGGACAGACAAAACATTGAAAACCGCGACCTGAAGGTGCTGGTCGTGGAAGACGACGCGCTAATCGCGGACGTTATAACGAACGAGCTTTCAAAGATCGGCATAACGAATATCATTCGAGCGAACGACGGCAAGACCGCGCTGGAAGAGACGCTAGAAAACAGGCCGGACATCATATTCATGGACATTGAGATGCCGGAGATGAACGGCATCGAGGCCGCGACGCTCATTCAAAAAACCTGCCCGACCCCCGTCGTCATCCTGACGGTCTATGCGGAGAACGAGGTCGTCGTCGAGGCCGCCGAGGCGGGCGTGGGGGCGTACCTGGTAAAGCCCCCGAAATCGGACGAACTTAACAGGGCCATCCTCATTGCCATGGCGCGCTTTAACGACCTTATGGAACTTAAAAAACTGAACGCGGAACTGACCGAGGCCATTGAAAGAGTCAAGGTATTGAGCGGTCTGCTGCCGATCTGCGCAAACTGCAAAAATATTCGCGACGACAAGGGCTACTGGAACAACGTCGAAAAATACATCGCGGAACATTCGGATGCGACCTTCACGCATTCGATCTGTCCCGAGTGCATGATAAAGCTCTACCCGGACTTCTCGAAGAACAAGACCAAAAAGGAATAGGGGCACTCATCCTCGCATTGCCCCTTCTATGGCCCTGCAGGCCGCCTCTATGGTTTCGTCAAATGATATTCTTGCGGCAAGCTCCGCGCACCTTGCCTTGATATTGTCGTCATTTAAAATCAACTCCATCATGTCGGCCAGGGCCTTTGCGTCAAGGCGTCGAAGCGCGCCTCCGGCCCCCACGGCCTCTATGCGGGCCGCGTTATCCGGCTGATCGAAGCTAAAGGGCGTGATTATCTGCGGTATGCCGGCGGCCAACCCCTGAGTGACCGTGCCTATGCCGCCGTGATGGACGATCATGGCCGATCGCTCAAGTAAAAGGCTTAAAGGGATATAGTCGAAATGCGCGACATTATCGGGCAGCTTCGGGGGCAGATTTTCCCTGTGGAGCGTTAAAAATATCGCCCTTCTACCGGTCCTTTGCACGGCTTGAAGCGCAACTTCGAAAAATCGTTTGGCATGATGCATGGCGGTGCCCGGCGTGAAAACAACGGGCTTTTTGCCGGCGCTCAGAAACTCGACGGCCTCTGCGCTCAATTCTGCGTCATAAGAAAAAAGACGGTCAAAGCCCGCGAAACCGACAAGGCGCGTATTCGCGGGCCAGTCTGAGGCCGGCCGGGCGAACCACTCAGGAAAGAGGCCTACAACCGTTTGCGGAGAAACGGCCCATGAGCTCATAACGTGTCTTACGGGCGGCAGCCCGACGCTACGGTTGAACGCGTTTAAGTGCGGCGCGACCTGCCAGTCCAACAACTTATCGACAAGGGCAAACAGCGCCTTTCTCAAGGAGTAAGGCAGCCTCGAGACGAATCCGAAGCCGGCGAACTTGGCGGGCCTCGACGGGCTCCAGAATACGGACGGCTGAAGCTGCAAAGTAACAAGCGGTACTTTGAACTTATCGTGCGCAATCCTTGCCCCGAAGGCCAGCACAGAAGCCACCACGACGGTTCTATCGTTGCGGTTAGCTTTTATCAGGTCGTAAACCTGTTCGACGGCCGGAAGGTAGACGTCTTTCAAGAGCATCTTCATGCCCTTTCGGGGATGCCAGACCTCCTTTTTTTTCGCGATGTCGTCGAACTTCTCTACCGAGCCTATCTCTTGAAACGCCACCCCGGCCTTATCGGCCGCGCCTTTAAAATGGCCGTTAGCGGCCAAAAGCACTTCTGCGTCGCGCGCCTTTAAGGCCGTTGCAAGCCCCAGCATCGGCAAAACGTCTCCGGCGCTTCCGATCGTTACAAGTATTATCTTTAATCTGTCCATTTTTTCAACATGGTATAGACGGGGCAGCAGCCTTGACAGGTCGCATCGAATCAATCTGCCTGCAATCGAATCAGAAAGAATGAGAAAAGCCGAGCCCTATGCCGAAGTGCACGGAAGGTTCGTCGCGAACCCCGCCGCGCCAAAGGTAATGCTCGTCTGGCGTCAGGACAGCGTACGTATAGGTCGTTTTATCCAGAGGCCTTGTCTCGCCCCTTTTTATCATCC
>JAOUDF010000340.1 GCA_029859385.1 Nitrospirota bacterium | reverse complement strand
GTTCTCGGCGAGGCGAGCCTGCTTTCGGGAAAATTCGTTCAGGCATTCCCCGAGTTCGGTCCGGAGAGGATGGGTGCGCCGGTAAGGGCCTTTAATAGGATATCAAACGAGCCTATACGAATGCATTGCTCGGTTACCGATCCGAAGTACGTTCTTATCGCCGACCCCACTCTCATAGGCATAGTGGGTGTTGCGGACGGTACTCCGGAGGATGCCGTTTTCATCGTCAATTCGTCAAAGAAATCGTCGCAGATCAGAGAGATGTTAAAGCTCAAGAGCAAGTCCGCGAAGGTCTTTACTCTTGACGCGGCGAAGATATCAATCGAGACGATAGGCAGGCTCATGCCAAATACCCCGATGCTCGGCGCGCTTGCGAAGGCAACGGAGATAATCCCGCTCGATGCGCTTATAAGCAACTTCAGAACCAACTACGCGAAGAAGTACAGCGAGAAGATCATCGAGGGCAACGTGGCCGCAATGAACCGCGGCTTTCACGAGGTGAAGGAAGACTGAGGCCGTAAATTGGCTCTGATTCAAAGGGCTTTGAAAAATTATCCGAAGGGGTCAAACGACATGGTAATAAAAGTAGACGATAAAGACCTGCCGCTCGGCGGCGTGATACCCGGAGGCGGAACAGCCGACGAGTATTCGACTGGCGGATGGAGAAAGACGACGCCGGTACTCGATAAGAACAAATGCACGAATTGCCTCATCTGCTGGGTAATGTGCCCTGATTCGGCGATAATCGTCGAGGACGGCAAGATGGTCGGTTTTGATATGGAACATTGCAAGGGATGCGGCATCTGCGCCATAGAATGCCCTGACAAGGTCAAGGCTATCAAGATGGAGGAGGGCAAGGAATAATGGCGACAACGACCGCTAAAAAGTATGACGGGCTTACCGGTAATTCGGCGATAGCCTATGCAATGAAGCAGATAAACCCGGACGTATGCCCGGTTTATCCGATCACGCCCTCCACCACGATAGTGGAGGAATTTTCGTATTATGTGGCAGACGGCAAGGTCACAAGCGAGCTTATCACGACCGAGAGCGAGCATTCGGCCATGTCCGCGTGCATAGGGGCCTCGGCCGCGGGCGCGCGTGTTATGACTGCGACCTCTGCACAGGGCCTCGCGCTCATGTGGGAGATGCTCTATATAGCCTCAGGCATGAGGTTGCCGATAATCGCAACGGACGTGAACAGGGCGCTTTCGGCCCCGATTAACATCCACTGCGACCATTCGGATACGATGGGTGCAAGGGATTCGGGCTGGATTCAGCTCTATTCCGAAACCGTGCAGGAGGCCTATGACAACCTCTTTCAGGCCGTTCGCATAGCCGAGCATTCGGACGTTCTGCTTCCCGCGATGGTCTGTATGGACGGTTTCATAACGAGTCACGCGATCGAAAATATTTCTCTGATAGACGACGCTGGGGTAAAGGAGTTCGTCGGCGACTACAAGCCGCACGTATCGCTTTTAGACGTTGATCATCCCACGACGATGGGCGCCATGTCCCTGCAGGACACCTATATCACCTTCAAATATCAGCAGTCAGAGGCGATGAAGAGGGCGAAGAATGTAGCAATAGAGGTCGGCAAGGAATTTGGCAAGAAGTTCGGCAGGAGCTACGGCCTTTTTGACTCTTATATGGTCGAGGACGCCGAAGAGGTGATTGTCATATTGAACTCCGCGGCGGGTACGACCAAGGTCGCGGTCGACGAGCTGAGAAAGAATGGCAAGAAGGTGGGCGTATTGAGGCCGCGCCTTTTCAGGCCCTTCCCGCATGAAGAACTTGCAGACGCGCTGAAGAACGCGAAGTCCGTTGCAGTTTTAGACCGCGCCGATTCGATGAACGGATTCGGCGGCCCGGTCTTTAACGAGCTACGCTCCGCGCTTTACGACCTTGAAAAGAGGCCAAAGGTGATGAGCAGGATCTACGGTCTCGGCGGGCGCGATTACATGGTAAAGGACGCGCTTGCGGTATTCGACGAGTTGTTCAAGGTGTCGGCCTCCGGCAGGGTGGAAACGCTCAGCAAGTATATAACGATCTGACAAAAATATAACGACGCCTTAAAGGCGCTGGAGAAATACAATGGCGACACTAAAGGAACTTGCAAAAAAAGACGAGCTTTTGACCGGCGGACACAGGCTGTGCGCCGGATGCGGCATACCTCCGATAGTAAGGCTTATATTGAGATCGACCGAGTCTCCCATAGTGGCCACGACCGCAACGGGGTGTCTTGAGGTCGGTACGACCATCTATCCGTACACCGCATGGAGGATCCCCTGGATTCATTCGGCCTTTGAAAACGCC
>JAOUDF010000339.1 GCA_029859385.1 Nitrospirota bacterium | reverse complement strand
GGCCTCCACCGCAATCTCCTGAATACGCGGCCTGTTTCCCGCGATGATGACACATTCCCGGGGGTCGAGGGTGCTGATGATGGCCGAGAAATCCTGCTCCGCCATCCCTCCCACGAAGAACCGCCCTTCGAAAGGAGTCCCGTTGCTGTCGCCGACTATGCACCTGCCTTCTATCGACCGGGTGAGTCCAGCCAGAGACGTGGTAATCTGGCATGAGGTGTCGGGCTTTACCCGGGCGGTAAAGACCTTGGAAAGGTCCAGCAATCGCACCATCCCTTTATATGTGTTGTCGGCATCCACTATCGGCACCGTCTGAACGCGCCTCGATTCGATGAGCGACGCCACCTCTCCCAATGTTGCATCATTGCCCAGGGTGAACAGGTCACTGGTCATCACGTCCCGGACCCGCGTCCTGACGTCGGCAAGATATTCAGGAGGAGCGACATCGAAGCGGGAGAGTACATAGGAGGTCTGAGGGTTCACGTTCCCGGCCCGGGCAGGCAGGCAGGGGTCACCCAGTTGCGACTTTAATGCGGCGAGGGCGATGGCCGAGCAGATTGAATCGGTATCGGGGTTCTTGTGGCCTATTACATACGTCGGTCTATCCAAAAACTAATCCTCCTTAAAGACAAAGATAGCGGCCAAAGGCCGCCTTATGAACTCAGAATCTGAAAGTTTGGTCTCTACTTTTTCTGTTTATCCGGTTCCGTTGCAAGGGCAAGGCGCTGGGCGCCGGCTTTCTTGCAGATATCCAGCACCTGTACGACGGTACCGTGGTAGACATGCTTGTCCGCATGGATCACCACGGTCTTGTCGGACGAGGCCGCGAGCTTCGGCGCAATGGCCGCCGCAAGGTTCTCCAGCGTTACTGCCTTGTCGTTGAGATACACCTCGTTTTCCTTGGTAAGGGAAATGGAGAGCTTTACTTCGGGCTGGGCATCCGACGATACCGCGGTGGGTAGCTTGATCTTGAACGACTCATTGAAGATGAGCGGGGTCGTCACCATGAAGATGACCAGAAGCACCAAAGAAACGTCGACCAGCGGGGTGACGTTTATCTCGGCCATGATCTTGTCCCGGCCGGAGCCGAGGTTCCACTTTCTCACGCCTTTACCCCGCCGCGGTGCGCCAGGTCGACAGCCTCGGAGGCCCGTGTCTCAAGCTCCGTCATCATCCGGCTCAGGCGCCGGGTGAAGTAGTTAAAGGCGATGACCGCCGGTACCGCCACAAAGAGGCCACCCGCCGTCGCCACCAGCGCCTCGGCAATTCCGTTGGCTACCACCGCCGGACCGCCGCCTGATGCGAGGGAAAGATCGCGAAACGCCTGTATGATGCCCAGAACCGTACCGAACAGGCCGATAAAGGGCGCCACGTTTCCCGTGGTGCCCAGTATGCCGAGGTTCTTTTCCAGCATGAGCATCTCCTGCCGGGCCACCAACTCCATGGCGTCGTGCATGGCCTCTCGGCCATCGGTCTTCCGGAGAAGACCGGCGCGAATGGTGGAACCAAGCGGTGTTCCGACTGTCTCGCAGAGGGCAATGGCGCCGTCGAGATCACTGGTCTTTAGGTGTTTTTTCAGGTTGATGAGAAACTCCATGATCCCTTTTTCGGCCTTGTGAAAAGTCCATGCCCGCTCGAGCATCACCGCTATGGAGAGGATGGAGAATCCGGCCAGGGCGACCATGGTCCACCCGCCTTTCTGAAGCATCTGAAAAAAGGACAATCCCTCAAACATGCAACCTCCGGGGACAAGAGTTTAAATTCTCTGTTACCACCATTTTGAAGATGGAAACGTAACAAATTCCGAGGGAAAAGTAAAGGACAGCGGAGACAGACTGAAGGCTGAAGGCCGAAGGCTGAAAGGAAGACCGGTTCCCTCAAAGCCTTTACCTTCGGCCGTCAGCCTTCAGTCTTCAGCCTGCTTTCCCTCTATTATCTCCCTGAAATCATGGATGGAGAAAAACTCTTCTGAGGCGCGGGGCGGAAGGGCGCTGCTGGGCTTTGCGATAAAGACGAGGTGGCGGATCCCGTGGGTTCGGGCGGAGCGGAGGTTATCCTCCTTGTCTTCGGCAAGAAGGGTGCGTTGGGGGTCGAACCCCATGAGGTCCTGAAGGCGGCCCCAGAATTCGGGCTCCTCCTTGGGCAGGCCAAGTTCGTGGGCGCAGAGTATCCGATCGAAATAGTTCCCTATCTTCGTCTTGCGCATCTTTATGTCGAGGGTAACGGAGTGGGCGTTGGTCACCAGGGCGACAAGCTTTTTTGATTCCCGGAGGAAGCTCAGGAAGTCGACCACATGCGGCAGCACCTGGATGAGGTGG
>JAOUDF010000096.1 GCA_029859385.1 Nitrospirota bacterium | reverse complement strand
ATATCACCAAGCTGCTCTACGTCCTCATCATCTTCTCGGTGACCCTGGCCGCCGCCAATCTCTCCGGGAAGGTATTCCAGCATTATGCCGAAGGTTCAGAAATCCCGCTCCCTACTACGGGCCTTGCCCACGGCCTGCTGAAGGGGATTATCCTGGTGGTCGGGCTTCTTATTCTTCTCAGCAGCCTGGGCATATCCATCACGCCACTGATTACGGCCCTGGGCGTGGGTGGCCTTGCGGTGGCCCTGGCGCTGCAGGACACTCTCTCGAACCTCTTTGCCGGAATCCATATCCTCGTGGAGAAACCGATCAGGGTGGGCGATTTCGTCAAACTGGAGAGCGGACAGGAAGGGTATGTGGAAGACATCGGCTGGCGGACGACCAGGGTGCGCATGCTCCCCAACAACATGGTGATCGTCCCCAACAAGACGCTGGCGGGAAGCATATTGACCAACTACTACATGCCGGAGAAGAGGATGTCCCTGCTTATCTCCGTGGGGGTCAGCTATTCCTGCGATCCGGAGAGGGTCGAGCAGGTTCTCGTCGATGTGGCGAAAAAGGCGGTGGGAGAGATTCCCGGCCTGCTGGGGGAGCCGGAGCCTTTCGTGCGGTTTATTCCCGGATTCGGCGACAGCTCCCTCGACTTCACCCTCATCTGTCAGGTACAGGAATTCGTTGACCAGTACTATGCACAGCATGAACTGCGGAAGCGTATATTCCGCCGCTTCAAGGAAGAAGGTATCGAGATTCCGTTCCCGCACCGCACGGTATACCTCAGAGAGGAGAAGGAATGGGCGACGTAATGACACCCTTCGAGTTCAGGGAATGTGTGAACATTCTGAAATCAACCGGCCGTAAGGCGGGAAATCTGCGGGAACTGCGCGATGGTGTTGCCATGGTGAGTGACGGTTCTATCTTTCACCACACCTGTCAGTATTTTCTCAAGGGGCGCATCACGGAATATACCAATGATTTTGCCCAGTGGGCCGGCGAAGGTCTCGAAGAACGGGCGCTGTCGGAACATCTGTCAAACATCGACCCCTATGCCTGCGGTACTTTGGGTGACGTCAGAAGTGAGCTGCTGCGGGTCATCGACAGTTATCTGGAGATCTTTCCCGAGCCCCGGGAGGCAATGCCGGGTGATGAGTTCTTCTTTAATGAGCCGGTAACTCTTGTGGCGCCCGTAGGGATCAAGGCGGGCAACCTCGCAGAGTTCCTTATCGCGGTCAAGTTTGTTGATGCCGCGTCGCTCTATTACCACTTCTACGAAGCGAGACTCAGGCTGGGTGGAAGAATTGATGACTTCACCAAGTGGTTTATTGATACGGGGCGTCAGGAATTGGCGGAGAAGATACGGAAGATAGACCCCTTCATGCACAACCTTGACGGGATACGGGAGCACCTGGTCGAGGCAGTGGAGGCCGAGGTGAAAAAAGGGATGGAGGTGATCTGACCGTGATTTCCAACTATACCGGCATTGTACCCGGCAGCGACATGCTCTTCATCCGGAAACTGGCAGAGCGCCTTGCGGGAAAGTCCTTTCTCCATATAAATTCCACCAAGGCCGGCGGCGGCGTGGCCGAGATACTCCAGCGGATGATCCCCATAATGGTCGAGCTGGGAATCGATGCCCGATGGGATATCATTGAGGGGGACGACCGGTTCTTCGACATCACCAAAAAGCTGCACAATTCTCTCCAGGGGAGCCCGGAGACGATAAACGACGACATGTGGGAGTATCACCTTGAGGTGAACAAGCGAAATGCCAAAAAACTGAACCTCGATGCTGATGCCGTGCTGATACATGACCCGCAGCCCGCCCCCCTCATCGGCTTCAAGCAGCGGGGTGTCTGGATATGGCGCTGTCATATCGACGTCGCCAGTCCCTACAAGGGGATATTTGAGAACCTGTCCCGCTACTGTACCCAGTATGACGCCGCAATCTTCTCCGTGGCGAAATTCACCCGTTCACTGGGGATCGACCAATTCATCATACCACCTTCCATCGACCCTCTCAGCGACAAGAACCGGGACCTGAGCGACGAGGAGATACATGACACGAGGGTCCGGTTCAATCTCCCTCCCGACCGGCCGATCATCCTGCAGATTTCCCGTTTCGACCGGTTCAAGGACCCCATAGGGGTGATCCAGGCCTACCGCATGGTCAAGAAATACAATGACTGCCTGCTGGTTCTTGCCGGGAGCCCCGCCACCGACGACCCCGAGGGGGAAGCGGTGCTGAAGGAGGTGCAGGAGTATGCATCCGACGACCCCGATATCCGTATCCTCATGCTTCCACCCTTCAGTGACAGGGACATAAACGCCCTCCAGCGCATTGCCACGGTGGTGCTCCAGAAGTCGCTCAAGGAAGGGTTCGGGCTTACCGTTTCCGAGGCCATGTGGAAGGGGAAGCCGGTCATCGGCGGTGCCGTCGGCGGTATTCCGCTGCAGATCGTTCACGGCCTGACCGGGTTTCTTGTCCACTCGGTTGAGGGGGCGGCATTCCGGATACGGCAGTTTCTCAACTACCCCGAGATGGCGGAACGGATGGGGACGATGGGCAGGGAATATGTGCGGAACAACTTCCTCATAACCCGGCAGATACGGGATTACCTGACAGTATGGTATTCGCAGGAACACAAAGGGAGCAATCTGCTTGAACTGTAGCAGTAGAAAAAATGAGTCCTTTTAACGGCAAGCTTGTCATTGTTTCCAACCGAGAACCCTATGTGCGGCGAAAAGGGAAGCTGGAAAAGACAGCCGGCGGACTTGTCTCGGCCCTCGACCCGATTATGCAGAAAAACGGCGGCATATGGATTGCCGCTGGTTCGGGAGAGAGGTCACCTGTGGGGGACAGCACCAAGACAACGGTACCCCCCGATGCCCCGGCTTACGTACAAAAGAGTATTTGGTTGAAAGAAGCATACGAGAACAACTATTACCACGGCTACTCCAACCGTTTTCTCTGGCCTCTCTGTCACATGACCCTCGACAGGGTTTTTCTCCGGCGGGCCTACTGGTCGGCCTACAAGAAGGTGAACAGCCTTTTTGCCGAGGCGGTACTGGAGGAAACCGGCGATGAACCTGCAGTGGTCTGGTTGCAGGATTACCATCTCTCCCTCTGCGCGCGCGACCTGAAGGAGAAAAACAGGAAACTGGTGGTGCTGCAATTCTGGCACATACCGTGGCCGCCACATGATATCTTCAGGATATGCCCACAACGGAAAGAGATACTGGAAGGGCTCCTTGCCAATGACCTGATCGGATTTCACCTGGACTCCTTCTGCCAGAATTTCATGACCTGCGTCGACCGAGAGCTGGGGGCGGGGGTCGATTTCAAGGAAGGGTTTGTCCACTACAAGGGGCACACGACCCGGGTGAAGGCGTTCCCCATCAGTATCGACTTTGAATGGTTTGCCCGGTCGGCCTCGTCGCCCAAGGCGAGAAGGACGTGGGAACGATTCAGGAAAACCCTGAAGCTTCCGCAGGACGGGTATGTGGGGGTGGGGGTTGACCGACTGGAATACACCAAGGGATTGATAAAGCGCCTCGAAGCGATCGACCTCTTTTTCACCAAATATCCCCGGTACCGGAGGCGGTTTACCTTCATCCAGATCGCCGTGCCGACACGGAAGGTGGAGCCGTATCTGAGCTATAGGGAAAAGGTAGAGGCCCTGGTCGCGAAGATCAACGCCCACTACGGTGAAGCAGACTGGGAGCCGATCAAATACATCGACTACAAGCTTTCTCATGACGATCTGGCCGCGATTTACGACGGCGTGGACCTGGCCGTGGTAAGCTCTATTTATGACGGCATGAACCTGGTGGCCAAGGAGTACATTGCTTCGCAGGTCGATGAAAAGGGGGTTCTGCTGCTCAGTGAGTTTGCGGGGGCCGCGGAAGCGATCCCCGGGGCGATGCTTATCAACCCCTATGACACGGAATGTTTTGCCGACGCCATAAAACAGGCCCTTCAGCTACCGGCCTCCGAGAAGCAGAAGATGATCCGCGCTTCCATTGCGTATCTGCGGGAACACGATATCTACCGCTGGGTCGGCGACATCCTTGACGAGGTGGAGCGTTTGAAATGAAGCCGTACCTCTTCAGCCACCTTGATGAAATTGCGGGACGCCTCTCGGGGCGGCAGGTGTCGGTATTTCTCGACTTTGACGGCACGCTGGCCCCTATTGTGAACAGGCCGGAGGATGCGGTATTGCCGACTTCGATGAAAGAAATCCTGCAACAGCTCGCTGGGGTTGCACCACTGGCCATTGTGAGTGGCAGGGGAAGCGGGAATGCGCGGGAGAAGGTAGGAATCCCCGGCCTTGTCTATGCCGGAAACCATGGCCTCGAGATTGAGGGGGAAGGTCTTTCCTATACGATCCCCGAGGCGGTTGCCGCGCAGGATAAGATCGCATGCGTCATGGCGGAGCTGCGGGGCGTAGTCGATGACCTTGGGATGCCCGGCGCCGTCTTTGAGGACAAAGGGCTGACGGCAAGCATTCACTACCGTCTTCTCGAAGGGGATGTTGAAGCCTTTTTGAAGGCGCTGAGAAACCATCTGCGGCCCTACGCAGAAAATGGCGCCCTGCGGATAGTCGAGGGGAAGAAGGTGGTGGAGATACGTCCCGGTGTTGCCTGGGACAAGGGGAAGGCTGTCGAGTGGTTGCTCGCTCAAGAGAGGTTCAAGGGGAGCATCCCGGTCTATGCCGGAGACGACCTTACCGACTGTGATGCTTTCAGGGCCATAGACGGGACGGGCATTTCCGTGGCAGTGGGTCTTCATCTTGATGATGCTGATTACTATCTGAGAACACAAGAAGAAGTTGAAGAGTTTCTTCGCTGGTTGACATCAGCAATTGAAGCGAAACGAAGCTGAAGGAGGGAAAAGATGGCCGATTTCTATCAGACCGGATTGATCACGACGCTTCACAAACTGGGAAAGCCTTCATTGGAAAAGCTCGAATCGGAGCTGGTTGAGCACGCCCGATCGCGTCCTGTGGCACTGGTGCTGCCGGCGCTTCATTCCGAGTTCGAGGGCAAGGCAATGCCCAAAATTGTGGAAGAGCTGGCGAAGGTGCGGTACGTAAAGGAGATTGTCCTCATTCTGGGTAAGGCCTCTGACAAACAGTTCGAGCAGGTGAGGAAGTTCATGTCTCCCATCCCTTACGAGGTGAAGATCATTCACAACGAGGGGAAGCGAATCCAGGCGCTTTACGATACCATCCGACGGAACGGGCTCGATCCCGGAGCGGACGGGAAAGGGCGGTCGGCCTGGCTGGGTTACGGATATGTCATTGCCAATGAAAAATCCCACGTCATCGCGCTCCACGACTGCGACATCCTGACGTACAACAGGGAGATGCTGGCGAGGCTCTGCTATCCGGTGGTGAATGCCAACCTCGACTATGTCTTCTGCAAGGGGTATTACAGCAGGGTGACCGACCGGATGCACGGACGGGTGACGCGTCTCCTCGTGACCCCGCTGGTGCGGGCATTGGAAAAGCTGGTTGGCGGGCATGCGTTCCTTCAGTTTCTCGACAGCTTCAGGTATCCGCTGGCAGGGGAATTCTGCATGATTACCGACATGGCGCGTGTAAACCGGATCCCCTGGGACTGGGGGCTGGAGGTCGGGATGCTGGCCGAGGTCTATCGCAATTACTCCCCTCGCCGGGTTTGCCAGGTAGACATCGCCGAGACCTACGAGCACAAGCATCAGGCCCTTTCCGCCGAAGACCCGGAGAAGGGGTTGATGAAGATGACGGTGGATATCTGCAAGTCGATCTTCCGGACCCTGTCATCCGAAGGAGTGGTCTTCTCCGCGGGTCTCCTGCGGTCGCTGGAGGTAACCTATCTGCGGCTTGCCGAGGACACGATCATGAAATATGAGGCCACTGCCGCCATCAACGGGCTGGAATTTGACCGTCACCAGGAGGCCAAGGCGGTGGATGCCTTTACCCGGGGTATCCATATGGCTGCGGCAGCCTTCACGGAGAACCCCCTCGGCACTCCTCTTATTCCCAACTGGAACCGGGTAGGCTCGGCCATTCCCGGGGTTTTCGAGATGTTGAAGAAGGCGGTTGACGAAGACAACCGGGTATAGAAATTTATCTTTCGACGGTAATGCAGAACGGGGCGAGATTACACGGTGCGCACTTCACGGCGTCCCTTCTGGTCGGGCAATCTCCGGAAATTCCCAGGTGGGCCAGGGCAAAATCGTACTTTACAGGATCGTTCGGATCGAATTGCCGGAGATGGTTGGTGATATCCACCGCCATCCGCCACGACGGGTTCTTCAGTCGGGTAAGCCCGATCATGCGGCTTATACGGGCGATGTGGGTATCAAGCGGGATAACAAGTTTTGACGGAGGAATCTCCGGCCACAATCCCAGGTCGACGCCATCGTCGGGGCGGACCATCCACCGCAGGAACATGCAAAGGCGCTTGCAGGGGCTTCCCTGATCGGGAGAAGGGAAGAGGTGGGTGATCCCCTGAGGCCTGGTATTTCGTCCGTATACCGGTGTCGTGTCGATGGCAAGCGCCGTATGGGTGAATCTGGAAACGGCCTGGCCAATGGTATCCTCTTCGGGTGCCCAGCCTTCAGAAAAAGTCTTTTTAAGAGACCCGTGCCTCTTTAAAACCTCTCCCAGTAAATAGAGCAGGCAGACGATATCGGCCTCTGTGCTCAGACGGTAGTAGATGCCGCTAAACCGCTTTTTGTCCCTCTTCGGATCAAAATTCCCGATAAACTCGGCTGGGCGTTTTCCGAGCCCGGCAAGTATCTTACTGGTGACCGCCATGAACAGGTCGACCTTACCGTAGGCAAGCGCCGATGCTATGAAGGCGACAACCTCTCCGTCCGCCGGGGAATCGTACCTGCGCGGAAACTGGACAGGGTCCCGTCTGATACGCTCAGCCAGCTGACATTCTTCCGTCAGGGCATCGAGAGTTTGTTTCAGGCTGTGTGCGGGCATGAATATCTCTTCAATCTGTCGTATAGTCTTGACGAAAGCGGGTCAGGTGTATACAATTGCGCTTCTTTTTTGACATGCGGAAACACAGGAGGATCAGTACGATGGATGTAAAACCCAGTGCAACCGGCTTTGCCCTGCCGAACCCCCAGGACCTCATCGCCACCAATGTTATATGCCGGCGGTTCATCAAGGCAAGCCTTATCTACTTTCTCGTCTCGGCAATTCTGGGTACCCTTATGGCTACCAGGCTTGTACCAGTACAGTTTTTCCCCCATGCCCACCTCAACCTTATCGGCTGGGTATCGATGATGATCTTCGGCGTCGCCTACAAGATGCTCCCGACCATGTTCGCCGCCAAGCAGGTAGTGCACAGCCTCTCACTGGCAAGGCTTCATTTCTGGCTGGCCAACGTCGGCCTCATCGGGATGTCGGTCACCTTCGTATGCAAGGATTACTGTCCCGTTACCTGGGCGGGGCCGCTTCTTCTCGGCATTTTTGCCCTTGTAGAACTGGCCGGATCGGCTGTTTTCTTTTATAATATCTGGATGACCTTTAAAGTTCAGCAATCCTAATGCAGTCGGAACCGGTGTCCGATAGAAGGACAGTAACGCACTGTTTTTCTATCGTTTACCTTCGGGATGAGAGAACCTGATGCCCCATGCAGCCATTCATGCCCTGGCCCTTTTTGCCGTCATACTGATTATTGGCATCTTCATCGCGCGGATAGCCGTCCTCATTCGGGTGCCGGACATCATCCTTTTTATCGTCGCCGGTATCATCGTGGGGCCCGAAGGGCTCGGCGTGGTGACGATCCCCAGCCTGTCCACCGTAAACAACATAGTTCTCGTCATGGGGGTGAGTTACATCATCTTTGGCGGGGCAATTCGCCTCAAGTTTGTCTTCATTCGCCGGGTTGCCATTTCCCTCGTTCTCCTTGCAACGGTCGGCGTTACCGTTTCAGCGGTCTTGACCGGACTGACGGCTCAGTATGCCCTGGGCTTGTCGTTCACTACGGCGCTTCTTCTGGGGATGATCCTTGCGCCCACTGACCCGGCTGCCCTCATTCCTGTTTTTAACTCGGTAAGAGTCAAGGACAAGCTGGTCGTCACCGGAATATCCGAATCGGCCTTGAATGATGCGACGGGCGCGGCAATGGTCTTTGCCCTTATTCCTGTAGTGGCGGCAGCAGGGAGCGGATCGTCCGCGGGAATCTCTCTCATGCCGGTCCTGATTAATTTTCTCAAAATGTCGTTCGGGGGACTTGTTGTCGGGTTGGTTGTCGGCTATCTTTTCTCCCTTTTCGTTTCCACCCACAAGACAGGCATCCTCACCGAGTTCGCGACGGTGCTGACTATCCCCGCCGCCACCGGAGCTTATCTGATAGCCGAAACCATGCAGTTCAGTGGTTTCATGGCGGTGTTCTTTGCCGGACTGGCCATAGGCAATGCGGACGTCATGCGTATCAACATCGACGACCGGTGCCACCACAAGACCGAGGTCTTCATCGAGGAGATATCGCTGCTTCTGCGCATCGGGATATTCATCCTGCTGGGAAGCCAGCTGAATTTTGAGATAATGGGCCGCTATCTGTGGCCAAGCATTATCATTGTCGCCGTCTTCATGCTGGTAGCGCGTCCTGTATCGGTGTTGAGCTGCCTCCCGTTCGACCGGCGAGCCGGATGGAAGTTAAAGGAAATGGCCTTCATGTTCTGGGTGCGCGAGACAGGAGCCATGCCGGCTGCCCTTGTGGGGCTTCTTCTCAGTCAGGGGGTCCCCCAGGCGCAGATTATAAGCAGTGTCGTTTTTGTGGCCATCCTTGCAACCATGCTCATCCAGGCAACGACCACTGAATTTGTGGCAAGAAGGCTTGGCCTGACGATTGAATGATTTATTCGCGGCTTTTTGTGGTATTGTTATAGAAGAAAATCAGCGGTGATGTACCGACTTTCTTCTCTTGCAGGGATTGATAATGAAGTACGTTGTTTTCTCAGACATCGACGGGACGCTGGTCGATTTTAATACCTACTCCATGGAGCAGTCGATAGAGGCGGCGAAGATACTCCATGATCGAGATATTCCCCTTGTCCTCTGTTCAAGCAAGACCCGCACGGAAATTGAGCTTTACCGTGACAAAATAGGCTGTCGCGATCCTTTTATTGTTGAAAATGGGGGCGGTATCTTCATTCCTGTCGGGTATTTTAGCCATCCGCTCAAAACAACCGTTTCCAGGGACGGATACGATGTCGTTGAGCTGGGAATACCCTATAACAGACTGCGCACGATGCTCGAAGATATTCGTCGGGAAACCGGGTATCCGATCAAGGGAATGGGGGATATGTCACTCGAAGAAGTATGCCGCTATACGAATCTTCCTCCTCATGAAGCAGAACTGGCCCGGTGTCGGGAGTTTGACGAACCCTTTGTAATAGAGGGAGTACATCCCGATATGTCGGTGTTGTGGCAGTCGGCGTCTGAGATGGGGGTAAGCATCACCAGGGGCGGGCGGTTCTTTCATCTGCTGGGGAGAAATGACAAGGGGCTCGCGGTGAAGAAGCTGTCAGCCA
>JAOUDF010000338.1 GCA_029859385.1 Nitrospirota bacterium | reverse complement strand
TGTCCGGGTATAGTAGTCCAGACCCCGCACCAGCCGGGGGTTGACGACGAAGGGGACGTTGAGGGCAGTGAGCCCCTCCTTCACCGCGTGGAAATGGCCTTTGCAACCGTCACACAGGCAGTCGAGGATCGACGGCGCCTGCACCGTAGCCTCCTTGCAGTTGGCGCTCTTGCAGTCCAGCGCCCGGAGCGGGTTGGCCGTATAGCGGCGCTGGCAGTCCTCGCAAAGGGCAGAGATACGCTGCTGAAGGAATGAAGTAAGGGTGTCGCGATAGGTGGGGCGACAGTCGGGACAGCCGAGGGAGTTGAGGTTGAGTTCCACCCCGCTCAACCCCAGCTCGCGGAAGAGGGTGTCGATCATCACCAGCATGTCGACGTCCGACGCCGGGTTCTCCGCGCCGAACAGCTCCGCGCCGATCTGGTGGAACTGGCGGTAGCGCCCCGCCTGGGGCCGTTCGCGGCGGAACATGGGCCCCATGTACCACAGCTTGTTCACCGGCGACTGGGCGTAAAGGGAGTGCTCAACAAAGGCCCGGACCACCGGCGCCGTCCCCTCGGGACGCAAGGTGATCCGCCTGCCGCTGCCGTCCTCGAAGGTATACATCTCCTTCTCGACGATGTCGGTGGTGTCACCGATGCTGCGGGTGAAGACCTCGGTGTATTCGAATATCGGGACGCGGACCTCCCGGAATCCGAAGACACGAAATACCTCGCGGGCCGTCTCCTCCAGCCTGCGCCACGTCTCGATGTCAGAGGGGAGGACGTCCTTTACCCCTTTTACTGCTTGAAAAGACATGGAATTACCCTTTCTTACCTAAATCTCCCCTGACCCCTCTTTGGAAAAGAGGGGAATGTTGCACTCCCCCCTTTGACAAAGGGGGATAAAGGGAGATTTGAGTGGTCTCAGTTACAGCCCTTCTTCCACCGCCTTCACCAGGTCGTCCACGCCCAGCCCCATGGACTTATAGAGCAGGTCGGGGTTGCCGGAACCGGAGTAGGTGGTGACGCCCATCTTTTTGAGCTTGGCGCTCAGGCCGCGATCGATAAGGGCATTGGCCACCATGCTGCCCAGGCCGGTGCGGGCGTTGTGGTCCTCGATGGTAATGATGAGTCCCGAAGCCGCCGCGTCTTTCAGCGCCGCCGCGTCGATATCCATGGGGCATGAGACGTTGTAGAGTTTTACTGAAATCCCCTTGGCCTTGAGCTGTTCCCACGCCTTGAGCGCATAGGGCACCATGGCGCCCATGGTCAGGATGGCGGCCTTATCGCCCTGCCGCAGCAGGTCGGCCTTGCCGTACTCGAAACGGTAGTCGCCGGCGAAGAAAGGGTTGCCCGTCTCATCGAGAATGGTGGCGATCTTCGAGCGGCCCATGCCCACGAAGAAGTTCCCCTGTGCCCCGGCCACATACCGCACTGCCCGGTCGGTCTGGTTCGGGTCAGCCGGGATGATCGCCCGGTAGCCGAAGGTGTTGGACAGCACGCCGATGTAGTCGATGCACTGGTGCGTCTTGCCGTCCTCGCCCACGTCGAGACCGATGTGGGTGCAGACCAGCTTGACGTTCCCCTCGTTGATGTCGTTGAGTCGGTGCTGGTTGTAGGTCTCGTCCACGCCGAAGACGCCGAAATCGGCGAAGAAGGTCAGCACGCCCGAGACGGAGAGGGCCCCCGCCATGGTCGCCGTGTTGTGTTCCTGAATGCCGCCCTGGAAGAAATGGCCGGGCGCCGCTACCTGGAACCCCATGGTCTTCACCGACGTGGCCAGGTCGCAGTCGAGCACCGCTACAGGGGTGCATGTCTGCACGCCGCAGCTGAGCTGGCCTATGTCCTTCAGCGCGTTGCCGAAGGCGCTGCGGTTGTCGGTCTTTTCGTCCTTGCCGTAGGTCTTGGGCGTGCCGCTGTTTACCACCACCGGGATGACGGGCGGGTGGACGTGGGCCGGCATATTGTTGGACTTTCGCATCTCCCGGTAACGGGCCAGGTCGTTCTCCAGTCCCAGTTCGGCCAGGGCCTTCGCGATCTCGTCGTCGGTGAGGGCGCGGCCGTGGAACTCCTCTTTGTGCTCCATCAGCGATACCCCCTTGCCCATCACCGTACGGGCGATGATGGCGACGGGGTTGTCGGTGCGGTTGACGGAATGATGCAGGGCCTGGTAGATGGCCTGGAAATCGTGGCCATCGATGGTCATCACCTCCCAGCCGTCGGAGGCGAAGTTGGCGGCGATATCCTGGTACATTACCTCTTCGGTGGCGCCGCTGATCTGCAGGCCGTTGCAGTCGATGAAGGCCGTCATGTTTTGAGCCCGTGCTTCTTGGCAAAGCGGCGCG
>JAOUDF010000337.1 GCA_029859385.1 Nitrospirota bacterium | reverse complement strand
GCATGGTCGTAACGCCGAAGTTACCAAGGCCCGCGTTAAGACCAAGAGACGTACCCTGAACCCTCTTTGGATAGAAGAAGCTTATGTTGCTCATGGACGACGCGAAGTTTCCGCCGCCAAAGCCCGATAAGAGGGCCAGAAGCTGGAAGACCCAAAGGGGCGTCTCTTTGCTCTGCATCGCAATACCGATACCGAATGCCGGAATCATAAGAAACGCGGTGGTAAGGAATATTGTATTCCTTCCGCCTGAGATTCTTATCATGAATGAGCTCGGTATTCTCAGCGTGGCGCCTGAAAGGCCCGAGATCGCGGCAAGCGTGAACAACTGCTGCTGTGTGAACGGAAAGCCGACGTTGAGCATCTGAACCGTCAGCATACTCCAGATGATCCACACTGCAAAGCCGCACAGAAGGCACGGTATGGATATCCAGAGGTTTCTTGAAGCTATTTTTTTGCCGGTCGAATTCCAAAAACTATCGTCTTCAACCCGCCAGTCCTTAATATCTGACATTCTTTTCTCCTTTGTTGTAGTTAATCTTATAACTTACCTGAAGGCATGCGGATACGATTGCGGCATTTAAATGCCGCAATCGTACTCCGCCGATTAACATACCACAGGTAAATCATTGAACAGGGGCGGGGTATCCCGCCCCTTCAAAACTACTTATACTGAACGATGTTCTCCGTGCGCGGGGCCCTTCTGTACCACCTGACGACCTGATAAGGTCTCCAGAGGTAGGTGTAGGGATTCCACACTACGAAGTGTGCAAGCCTCGAGAACGGAATAAGGCCGAAGAAGAGCAGTGCGTTGAAGATGTGGATCTTAGTGTTGAGCGGAAGATTAGCCACGAAATCTACGTTCGGGCTAAGCGTTATTACCGACCACATCCAAGGCACAGCCGAAGCTGCATACCAGTTGGAACCCCATCTGTAGAAGATGGCGTTTCCAAGACCGGTTACGACCTGGATAAGAAGAACGATAAGTACGAGCACGTCCCAGCCGGTCGTAAGGGCCTTTACCCTTGCGTTCGTAAGTCTTCTGTAGATAAGAGCAAGAAGACCGAAGAGCGCGAGGAAACCAAAGGCAAGACCGGAAAGCTCTAAGATGTAGAGCCTCGTCGGCGCCGCGTTCCAGCCCAGTATTGCGCCCGGGATGAAGAACCCGAGTATGTGGAAGAACAGCACGGTGATGATGCCATAGTGCCACGGGAACGAACCGAAGAAAAGGGTCTTGTTCTCGAGGAACTGTGACGACTGCGATGACCAGGTGTATTTGCTCATCGTGAATCTGTAGATCGTGCCCGCCACGGCGAGCGTGATCAGAATGTACGGCAATGAGCCGAAGAATATTTGATTCATTACTTGCCCTCCTCTTTAACGTCTTTATCTAGGATCATATAGACAGAGCTAATCAGATGCCTATAGAGATTCCTTGTATTTTTTTCGAAATTTTTGTTCAACTTCTCTACAGCCTTTATGACAAAGTCCTGTCGGACGTTCTTTTTTAAAGCCTCGTCCTTGACAAAACCCATGAAGTAAAGGATCACCGGAAGGTTATCCGGGAGTTCCCCTTTGGCGACCTCGTCAAAGGGGAACCCGTTCTCCAGATACATTGATTTCAACGACGACAGCATGGCCGACCTTCTGAACCCGTCAAAGAGATGATAGCCCAGGTCCAGCGTGTAGTCTGCGGAGAACTCGAAGGTATATGAGTATACGCCTTGTATGTCGTCAGGCGCAAGCTCCATAAGGTCCTTCGTGAACTTCGAAAGTTCCTGCAAAACCTCCGGCGGGTACTGAGTCGCCTCGGAGAGGGCCTTCATACACGCCTCTGCCCTTTCCTTTATATCCTCTTTGGGATACTGAAGCAATCCCGCCAGGTGTTCGTATAAGCTCTTTTCCATGACTGCCATCATTTAAATTACCATTGCCTTCCGATAAGTTCTCTCTTCTTGTTGCCGAAGCCGACGGTACCCCTCTTCTCGTACATGAGACGGGGATCGACGGAGGACATTGTCTCACGATGGGTCTCCGGAATGACGAATCTTTCCTGGAAGGTACCAAGCGAGGTGAGTCTGTAAATGTCCATGCAATCCTTCGGCGACAGCCCGGTCTCGGAAAGAACCTGCTTAACTGCGCTCTCTCCTACATCGCCGACCCTCTGCTGACGGGTCCACATACGGACCGCCATCTGCTTCTTGAGGGACTCGATTACGAGCTGCTCGTTGCCGGCTGAGAGCATGTTGGCAAGGAATCTGACCGGAACTCTCATCTTCGAGATCTCGTTAAAGAACTCGGTCGTTTCCGGATCGAACATTCCGCCGC